>JBDTXT010000008.1:0-18217 GCA_040006035.1 Pseudonocardiales bacterium
TCGAATACTGGCGCAACGTCGACAAGAACCTCGGCGACCGGATCGAGGCCGGCGTGCGCGCGAAGCAGGACGAGAAGGATCCCAAGGCCGGGGAGCAGGGCAACCCGGCCCGGTCGAGCATGCAGGCCAAGGCCTAGCCGGGTGATCTTGGGTTGTGGTCGTGCGGCCACAACCCAAGATCAGCCGGAAGCTGACCTCGCGCGGAGTCCAGGCGTATCAGGTCTGACTCACCGACGGAGCTGCGCACGGGCCGTCCGAACGACCGAGCGCGTGTCAGGCGACGGCGCGCACCAATTGATCCGACAGCTCGCCCAGGCCGACCCGCGCGTAGCCCTTCCACAGCCTGCCGACGAGCACCACGGCGGGCCGGGTGAGTGCCGAACTGGGATGCAGAGTCCACTGCCAGGTGACCTCAGTGCCCGTCCCGGCCGGCGTGAACGTCCAGAGGCCATCGACGTGATCGACCAAAGGCCCCATGGCGCCGGTGATGTCGGACAGGCGATACCCGAATGACGTCGGCGGGTCGAGGTGGGTCAGCTCCTCGCGCATGGTCCCGCCGCCCTTCAACGCGACGGTGCGAACCTGACCGACCGTGGCCCACTCGCCGGTCTGGCCGCGAACCCCTTTGATGGGCGGGATGGGCCCGTACCAGCGTCGAAACACCTTGGCCAGGTCGATGGGCAGGGTGACGCGGTAGGCGTGCTCGACAGAGACCGGGATTGCTCGGTACTGCTCGACCCTGACCGGCTGCATGATCGCGATGGTAGCGAGGGCACTAGAGCGGACGCATACCAGCAGGGAGTGGCAGCCGCAGCCCAGCTGGCAGTGAGCACTGGCCGGCCCGCATCCGCAGCATGATCAAGACGGCGGTGATCGCACCGAAGGCGGCAAGCAGCACAGCGCAAACGATCAGGGCCACCCCGAGCACCACGACAACGCCCTGGGGGAGCCCCAGGGTCGCGACGACCGGGCTCGCGATCATGCACACGAGGGTGAGTGCGATCGACAAGAAGGCGTCCATCCACATCACCGCACGCAGCGTGGCGTCGAATCGGATGACGTTTTTCGCCCTGCGCTGTCTCATGCATTCAGCCAAGCAGCGCCGATGAAGCGTGTCGATTACCTCAGAGGTCATCCGTGGCGCACGGTATCCGGAGACGGAAAATGTTCACGATCCAGGCAGGACTCGGACCTCGGCGCTCGGCAGCCCGGCCCACCAGCGGGCGAAACGAAGGTAGACCGTGGGCTCGCGGTCGGCCAGGAACTCCACCAGCGAGCTGGCCTCGGCGGCCAGCCCGGCCCAGACATCGTCGGGCAGTGGGTGAAACGCGGTGGCTTGGATGCCTGCAGCTACCGGGCGCCACACGCCGGCAACGTACCCGTCGACGAGCAGGGTCGGCAGGATGTCGCCGTTGCGTCGAATGACCAGCCGGCGGTAGCCCGGCGGGATGATCCGGCTGCGATCGGCGTAGGCGAGCAGGACGCTGTCCCACATGGCCATCAACCTGGGCGGCGCCGGGGTGTCCGCGGCCGGACGCGGTGCGGCGGGTACGTCGAACAGCACAGTGCCGTCCGGCCCCTCCAGCTGCTGCAGTGGGTCAGCCTGAGTCGTCAGTGCGTCGCGAGCAGTCGAGCGCGCGAGCTTGGCGAATTGGGCGAAGTCCGCGACCGAGGCCGGGCCGAATGCCGCCAGGTAGCGCCGGGCCAGGTGTCGACGGGACTCCTCGCGATCCACGGCGGCCGCCCCGGTCGCGGCAGCGATGTAGGACGGCCGCAGACCGAACGACCACGGCCCACCGGTCGGGGCATGCACCAGCGGCACGAACGTCCGAAGCGCCCACCAGACGCCTGGATCGGGCAGGGCACCGAGCCGCTCTTCAGCCATGGCCTGCAGCTCGGCTGTGGTCCGGGCGCGTGCTGCGAACTTCACCAGCTCGGGCGCGAGCGCGTCGAGGTCGGCGCTCGACAGGCCCAGTTGCGTCAGGCGGCGATCGGCAAGACGAAAGGCACGCAGCGCGCCCAGCATCGCGGCGTGAAACGTCGGGTAGTCCTCGGCGTGCACCGCGTGCAGCGTGACCCGCATCAGTGTCGCCTTGACGACCTTGTGCTCGGCAAAGGCTGCGTCGAGCTCGGACGGATCGAAGCCGGCGATGCGGTTCCACAGCGCGAGGTACGGCGAGGCGGCGTGCTGCGCCTGCAGGGCCATGACGCGGCGCAGGGCGTCGAGCACGCCCAACGGCTCGCGGCACAGCAGCATCTGCCGATCGAGCGTGACCCGGTTGAGCTCGCGAGCGGTGAGGCTCATGTCCTCAATCCTGGTGTCGTGGCGCGAGGCCGGCCACGACCAGGTCGACGAGCTGCTGGGCCAGGGAACGGTCCAGTGGTCGGTCAAGGACGGTGGCCCGGGCCAGCGCGGTGCCGAAGAGTGCGTCGATGACGAGGGTCAGGTCGACGTCAGCGCGTATAGCGCCGCGCTGCTGGGCTCGCTCGAGCAGGCCGTGCATGCGTGCGTAGTTGGGTTCGATGACCCGAGCCCGGACGATGCGGGCCAACTCGTGGCTCGAGGTCAGCTCAGCGAGCATGCCCGGCAGCGCGGCACGCGCTTCGGGTGACGCGAAGTCGGCGATACCCAACTCGAGAGCCGCGCGCAGGTCCGTGGCGAGATCGCCGTGCTCGGGCACGTTGACCGACCTGACGTTCTCGAACACGGCGTCCCAGATCAGGACACCTCTACTCGGCCAGCGCAGGTACAAGGTGGGCTTGCTTACTCCGGCGCGGGCGGCCACCGCCTCCATGCTGAGCTCGGCATAGCCGAACTCGACCAGGAGTTCGCGCGCCGCGGTGAGGATCGCGTCGTTGATCGCGGGATCTCGGGGGCGTCCGCGCGGCCTTGTCGCCATGGTTTTAATAATATACGGTACGTATAGAAATATATTGGAGGGTGAGCGCCATGGTGCAGACAATCTCAGTGCCCGCGAACGTCGCGGAGTTCGCCGCGCTCGACCGGTTCGACTACGACGAGGCGTTCGCTGTCGACATCGCCACCGACCTGAGTGCGGAGGAGTGGGCACGGCTGAGCCTCGAGGGTGCACCGCCGTCCATGCGTGCGGCCATGCTCAAGGGCTGGAAGTCACTGCTCATCCGCCTGGCACCGCTAGATTCCGAGGGCCAGGTACTCGGCTGGCGGATACACCACAGCGAGCCGCAAGCCATCGTGCTCGGCATCGAGTCGAGGATCGGGATGACGGTTCGGATTGTGATCCAGGTGCAGCCCACGCAGGTCATCCACTCGATGGTGGTGCGCTACGACCGAATCCAGGCCCGGCCGGTCTGGGCAGTGGTCGCACCACCTCATCGCCGGTTCGTGCGGACCCTGCTGGCGGATGCACAACGGCGCGCTGCCGAGCCAGCCAGCGCTGCCGGACATGAGTAGTTCACGCCGAGGCTCGGCACCGCGGACACGAACGGCACCTACTCACGCTCGGCACCTGACCGCTTAGTCCAGTGCAGCGTCGAGGTGCGGGCGTCGGATTGCCGCACCGGGCCCGTCGAAGTGCCACCACTCGCCCGAGTACCCGGAGATGCCACCGGAATTCATCGCCGCGCGCAACTGCGCGCGGTTCGCCCGTGCCAGCGTGCTGACGCCGTCGGTGGCAAAGGCGTGCGCACGCGGCGAGAAATCGTCGAACCCGGTGCCCATGTCCAACAGGCAATGGCCCCGGACGCGCTGCGCGGATGGGCAGGTCAGGCCGGTGGCCGAACGGGCGAGCGTGACGTCGACCGAGCGCGCGGCTTCGTGGCTGGTGGCGAAAGGTCCGGGCCGCGCGACCCAGTTGGGGTCGGGGACGACAGCGAACATGTGCACCTGAACGGCATGGGGCCGGTAGCAGTCCCAGAACACCAGGACGACATGCTCGTGCCGCAGCCGGTCCGCTGCGGCATGCAGACCTGCCGCCATCGATTCGTGCACCAGGCAGCGGGCGTCGGCTGGGTAGAGCGGTACGCCGACGAAGTTGTCGCTCGTGGCGTAGCGCAGGTCGACGATCGCGTCCGGGACGACCGCTCGGATATCGATCAACCCGGCGGCACGCGCCTCGGCCGCAATCGGCGGGATTGGACGGACGGTTTTCGAGGTGCTGCGCGATACGGCCGGTCGCGGGGCCCTAGTAGTGGCTGGACGCGATGTCGACGAACGGGACGACGGTGATGGCGAGGATGCACCTACCTTGACAGCAGGACTGTGGGTGCAACCCGCGCACGCCGTGACGACGAGCAACGCAACCACCCGCCACCGCACCGTGCCCACCGGCTCATCCTTCACCTGCGACCTAGCCGGGTGCGCCGAGCGTGCGCTGCCCATCGGCGAGCTGGTTCACGCCGGCGGTGCGACGGACATTGCTGCGCCGGCGTTGGCCAGCGCGTCGGCGCGCTCGTTGCCAACGTCGCCAGAATGCCCCTTGACCCACCGCCAATCGATGTCGTGCCGGGCGGTGGCCGCGTCCAAGGCCTGCCACAGGTCAGCGTTCTTGACCGGTTGCTTGGCCGAGGTGAGCCAGCCGTTGCGCTTCCATCCCTTGATCCAGTCGGTGATGCCGCTCAGCACGTACTTGCTGTCCGAATACAGCACCACGGTGCACGGCTTGGTCAACGCGGATAGCGCCTCGATGGCCGCGGTCAGTTCCATCCGCTGATTGGTCGTCAGCTCCTCGCCACCGGACAACTCCTTCGCATGGTCGCCGCTGCGAAGCCAGACACCCCAGCCACCCGGCCCGGGATTGCCCTTGCACGCGCCGTCGGTGTAGATCAGGACGTGCGGGCGTTCGGTGTCGGCTGCTCTTGGCATTCGCGGCTGGGGCTCCATCGCTGCTGGGTGCTGATGCAGAGTGAGTCGGTCGCTCCGATCATCCCTGCTGAGTCTGGCGCATGGTGTCAGCCAGCGTGGCCGCTCGATCACTGGCGTAGATGTCCTCGAGATAGATCGGCGCCCCGTCGGGACCGCCGAGCGGGACGCGCCAGTTGGGGTACTCGTCGAGAGTGCCGGGCTGGTTCTGGGTGCGCCGCTCCCCGACGGCGTCGGTCAGCGCTATGACGCGCAGCCGGGCTGGCGTCAGGTTGAGTGCCCGGTGCAAGGCGACGACAGTGCTGGCTTGGTCGGCGTCCGAACCGAGCAGTCCCCGCTGCCGCAGCAGATCGAGCCAGGCCGCCTGGTCGGTGTGGTCGAGCGTGAGGTCCTCCTCCAGAGATCGGGTGCTCAGCCCCAGCCCGTGCCGGAGCTGCACATGATCGCCGGCCAGGTACCCCGCGGTGGGCGGCAGGTCATGGGTCGTCACCGACGCCAGGCAGTACTCGCGCCACCGTTCGGGAGCCAGCGGTGCTCCGCCGTCCGCCCAGTCGAATTCGAACCACAGGATCGACGTGCCGAGAATCCCGCGTTCCTGCAGGTAGTCACGCACCCACGGCTCGACGACGCCAAGGTCCTCACCGATGACCAGCGCGCCGGCCCGCTGCGCCTCGAGCATCAGGATGGCGATGAACGCGTCATGGTCGTAGCGCACATAGGTGCCCGCGGTCGGCTCGGATCCGGCTGGGATCCACCACAGCCGGAACAGCCCGATGATGTGGTCGACCCGCAATCCACCCGAGTGGCGCAGCGCGCTGCGGATCAAGTCACGAAACGGCGTGTAGGCGAGCTGCGCCAGGCGGTCGGGACGCCACGGCGGCTGCGTCCAATCCTGCCCGGTCTGCGCGTAGGGATCCGGCGGCGCACCGACGGTGATGCCGCGAGCCAGTTCGTCCTGCCACGCCCACGAGTCGGCACCGATCGGGCTGACACCGACCGCCAGGTCGTGCACGATCCCCAGCGTCATGCCAGCGTCGCGTGCTGAGTGCTGCGCCGCAGCGAGTTGATCGTCGAGGATCCATTGCAGCCATCGATAGAACTCGACGCGCTCGGCGTTGTCGCTCGCAAACGCCGCCACGTCCGCGCTGCGCGGGTGTCGCACCTGCTGGGGCCAGCTGTGCCAATCCGGACCGTGCGCTTCGCTCAGCGCGCACCACGTAGCGAAGTCGTCCAGCGCCGCACCCTCGCGCCGGCAGAACGAGACGTAGGCGATCGCACGGCCCGGCTCGAGTCCGGCGGCATGCACCAACGCCAGCGCGGCGCGCTTTGCCGTCCATGACGAGTCGCGGTCGATCACGTCCGCGGTCGTCCTCGCCGCGCGACGTAGCCGGCGGATCTCCTTGCGCGTCGTGGTGTCGAGGTAGGCGAACTCGGGGATGCGCTCCACTCGCAGGTACAGCGGGTTGGCGAAGCGCCTCGTGCTCGGCAGATAGGGCGACGGATCCATCGGCGGCACCGGCTCAGCCGCGTGCAGCGGGTTGACCAGCACGAAGGCAGCGTCGTGCTCCGCTCCCGCCCAACCGGCTAGCTCACTCAGATCCGTGAGGTCGCCCACCCCCCAGGACCGGGCGGACCGGACGCTGTATAGCTGTGCCGCCAGACCCCAAGCCCGGCGAGCGACCCGCGACGGCACGCCCAACCAACTGGGGGCGACGATGAGCTCGCTACGGCTCTGCCCGCCGCCGCTGTATGCGCACAGACTGTGGTAGCCGGGCACAAGATCGTCCGGGATGACGAAGCTCGCCTCGCCGACCACACGGCCGTCGATCTCGCGAGGTGGCTGCGAATTCTCCGCCTGCGTCAGGTCGGAATGGAACAAGCCGCCCTCGAGCTCTATCCACACATCGACGCCAGCGCCGTGGTCGACGTGAATCTCTACCGTGCGCCGAACTCCCTCACGCGCCACCACGTAGGACGGCAGCACGCTGCGCCACGGCTCGGTTCGGCGACGTTCGACCGCGGCCACCCGCGACTGCTCGCCTGAGGTGTCGACCCCGAGCGCGGCCAGCACCGCGGCCAAAGTCTGGTCCGGGACCGCGACATGCTGCCCCTGCCAATCCCAGTACTCGGTCGCCACGCCGAAGGCTGCGGCCAACTCGACCAGGGCGCTGTCAGCAGGGGGCACGCGCCCATCCAAGCGCATCCCGATAGGGGTGAAATTCGGCCGTCGTTGACAGAATCCCGGCGGGCCCCGGAGCGACTGAACCGCTCGCCCACCTCGCTCGCACCGATGCGGCCCTCGGCGCCCCTTGCACGGCACCGGCGGGAGCCGGAATGCTGGGCGCGGATCAACGGATTGCTGGCGCGCGATCGGGACCATCACGCGGGCGGGGCGTGAGGGCCGGTGTGGCTCTGTCAGCCGGAAGGACTCGAACCGATGTCCAAGCCCACCATCCTGGCGGTCGACGACGACCCCGTCGTCTCCCGGGCGATCGTGCGCGATCTGCGCTCGCACTACGGCGCCGACTACCGCGTCGTACGGGCGACGTCCGGCGCCGATGCGCTTTCCGTGCTGGCCGACCTGATTCTGCGGGACCGGTCCGTCGCACTCGTCGTATCCGACCAGCGGATGCCCGAGATGACAGGCATCGAGATGCTCGACCAGGTACGTCAGCAGTCCCCGGACACCAAGCTGCTGCTCCTGACCGCCTACGCCGACACCGATGTCGCGATAAGGGCGATCAATGACATCGGGCTCGACTACTACATGTTCAAGCCGTGGGACCCGCCGGAGGAACGGCTCTACCCGGTGGTGGACGACCTGCTGGGCGATTGGAGCGAGCAGCACCCGCCGGAGACATCCCAGGTCCGCGTCCTCGGGCACCGCTGGTCGCAACGCTCCTATGACATCAAGACCTTTCTCACCCGGAATTACGTCCCGTACCGCTGGCTCGACATCGAAGCCGATGCAGAAGCACAGCAGCTGCTCGACCTGGCCGGAGCGGGCACCGGAGAGCTTCCGTTGGTCCTGGTCCCTGACGGTGAGGTGCTGCATGCCCCGTCGACGACGGAGCTGGCGGGGGCCCTCGGCCTCCGTACCCAGGCCGATCAACCGCTCTACGACCTCTGCATCGTCGGAAGCGGTCCGGCCGGACTTGCCGCGGCGGTGTATGCGGCGTCGGAAGGATTGCAGACGGTCGTCGTCGAGCGCGACGCGCCCGGCGGGCAGGCTGGCCAGAGCGCGTCGATCGAGAACTACCTCGGGTTCCCGAAAGGCTTGTCCGGAGCCGATCTGACACACCGGGCCGTGGCTCAGGCAGCCCGGTTCGGCGCGGAGACGGTGCTCGCGCGTGATGTGGTCGGCTTCGAGACCCGCGGGCCGGTGAGGGCGGTCCTGCTCGCCGACGGTGGCGAGATCGAGGCGCGTGCCGTGCTCGTCGCCACCGGGGTGTCGTACCGGCGCCTGGAAGCCGACGGCGTCGAGGAAATGGGTGCACGCGGGATCTACTACGGCGCGTCGGCTAGCGAGGCCGTCCAATGCGAGGGCGAGGAGGTCTATGTCGTCGGGGCGGCCAACTCGGCAGGCCAGGCTGTGCTCAACTTCGCCAGGTACGCAAAGAAGGTCGTCATCCTCGTCCGCGGCCGCAACCTCGAGGACACGATGTCGGCCTATCTCGTCGAACGGATCCGCAGTGCCGACAACGTCGAGGTCAGACCGCACACCGAGGTGGTCGCGGCTCGCGGTACGGATCACCTGCAGGCGATCGTCCTCGCCGACCGCGAGACAGGGAAACAGCAGGAGGTCCCGACGAGCTGGTTGTTCGTCTTCATCGGCGCATCACCGCGCACGGGATGGCTGGGCGACGGGATCATCCGCGATTCGAACGGCTTCGTCGTCACCGGTCAGGAACTGGCCACCTTCGAGGAATTCCGTTCCTGGCCGCTGACCCGGCCACCGTACGCGCTCGAGACGAGCGTCCCCGCCGTCTTCGCCGCCGGCGACGTGCGGCTGAACTCGATGAAGCGAGTTGCGTCGGCCGTCGGCGAGGGCGCCATGTCGGTGTACCTGGTCCACCGTTACCTGGCCACGATCTGATGAATTTCCAGGAGCTGCGCGGCGTCGCCCTCTTCGACGGACTCAGCGACAGCCAGTTGAGCGAGCTGATGGCGGCCGGGGAGGAGTTCGTCGCCGCCGACGGGACCGAACTGTTCCGCGACGGCACGCCTGCCGACCACTGGTGGGTCCTCCTGGACGGGGCGATCACGCTCCTGCGCCGGGTGGGGGGCGAAGACACAGAGCTCGGCACTATGACCTCACCCGGTCAGTGGGCCGGCGGCTTCGGTGCCTGGGACAGCCATGGCGTCTACTTCGCGAGCGGCCGCGCCCTGGGAGCGGCCCGCGGCCTGCGCGTCTCCGCCGAAAACTTACGGCAGTGCGCCGACGCTTGGTTCCCCTTCGGCGTCCACTTCATCAAGGGCCTCATGAACACTGTGCGGCGGATCGAGACCGCGGCGCGACAGCGCGAGGCGCTCGTTGCCCTCGGCACTCTGGCTGCCGGGCTGGCACACGAGATCAACAATCCGGCATCGGCGGCAACCCGCGCCGTGGATGCCATCGAAAACACCTCCAATGCGCTGCTGGACTCCCTCACCCGTTTGGCGGGCGGTGCCATCTCGGCGCAACAGTTCGTCGAGCTCGACAGCCTGCGCCGGCAGATCGACCCACATCCGGCGGTGCTCGACTCCTTGGCGGTAGCCGACCGGGAAGAAGTCCTATCTGACTGGCTCGTCGACCACGGGATCGAACGAGACTGGGTCATCGCACCCGCGCTCGCCGCGGCGGGCATCGACATCGCCTGGTGCGAACGGGTGGCGGAGCTGCTCGGCCCCGCTCCTGTCGACGCCGGTCTCGAATGGGTCGCCAGCTCCCTGTCGATGGCCGCGCTGCTGTCCGAAGTCAAGGAGTCAACGAGACGCATCTCCGACCTGGTCGCCGCCGTGCGCTCCTACTCGCAGCTGGATCGAGCGTCCGTACAGAGCATCGACGTCATCGAGGGCTTAGAGAGCACGCTGGTGATGCTGTCGTCCAAGTTGCACAACATCACCGTGGTCCGGGAGTATGCCACCGATCTGCCGCGGATCGAAGCCATGGCGGGTGAGCTGAATCAGGTCTGGACCAACCTGATCGACAACGCCATCGACGCGATGGACGGCGCCGGCACGCTGCGGATTGCCGCAGGCCTGGACGACGTCGGTCACGTCGTCGTAGAGATCGCCGACACCGGTCCCGGGATGCCTCGAGAAGTGCAGGCGCACGCCTTCGAGCCGTTTTACACGACCAAGGACGTCGGCAAGGGAACCGGACTGGGTCTGGACATCTCCCGCCGGATCGTCGTCGAGCATCACAGCGGCGAGATCGAGATCGAGTCAGAACCGGGATCGACCGTCCTGCGGGTTCGCATTCCGCCCTGGCGGTCGAGCCACCCGTAATTTCGCCAAGGTCAGGCGAGACCCTTCAGCCGGTACGGATCTACCCTCGACGCCGGAGCAGCCCACGCACGACGGCATTCGCTGCAATGTTCGCGCTGACCCACTCTCGTTCGATCTTCTCGGCCTGGACTATTCGGCCCAGGCGTCGGATTTCGCGGCGATGCGCTCGACCGGCAAGCCGGTAATCGCCCACCTCGTCACGAGCGCCACGCAAGCCTCAGCCGCGTTGTGCAAGGGCGCGAGCGGACTCATGGTGTCCGGTGTGCTGGAGGTCGTCCCGCGCTGAGCAGGCGTCACCGCGCAACGGGTAGGAGCCACACCTCGACGCCGCCGGTCGCCCGGTCAGCAGGTCGCCCGGTCAACTGTTCGGCCAGGCGGATCAAGCTGGCGGAGCCTGGCGCATCGCGGACAACGACGATGCCGCGGTAATGCTCGGCGGCTAGCTGTCGCCGGCCCGCGGCGACGTCCTCGCTCTGCGTGCGGCCGAGGGACGCGGCGGCGGCGAGTCGCACGAGCGGGGAGTCCGGTGGCCCGTACTCGGCGTGATTGTTTTCCGGACGCAGCGCGTAGCCGCCCGGCTGGGTGAAGCTGAAGTCGGCTTGCATCTGGTAGTACATGCCGCTGGCGTCGCCGAATGTCGCCGCCGGAAGCAGCAAGATCGCCACGTCCCGACCGAACAGTGCCTGCGACTGCCCGGTGGTGAAGAACGAGACGTTCGCAGGCACCGGGCCGGCGCCGACTTGGAAGGGAACGATTGTCACGACGGCGGCGACGACGGCTGCCATGGCGACGAGGACGGCCGGGCTGGTGCGCCACCGGCCGCGCGCGGTGATAAGCAGGGCGTCCAGCCAATGCGCCAGCAGCCAGGCGACGACGAGGTACGCAGCGAAGGAGAACCGGACGGGCAGGATCGAGGTGAGTGCGGGCAGGTGCGAAAGTGCCCGCCATGGCAGGGGCAGGCCGAGTGGTCGTGACTCGCCGAAGGTCAACACGGCCAGCCCGGCGAGCGTCGCTGCAGCCGCCCGCACCCTGCGGTCGCGGCGGGCGCTCGTGATGATCCCGACGACGAGCACGGCCAGGAGTACGACGCCGAGGTAGACACCGTTCTCGGCCCCGCCGACATAGGTGAAGTGCGTCCAGTTCGGATCCAGGAGTTGGCCGTGCATAGGCACCACGTAGTCGCCCAGCGTGGCCCGCCAATGCGCGGAGTGCAGCTCGACGTGCTTGGAGAGGAACAGCTGAGAGACAAGTAGCGGTGAAGCGGCCAGCAGGAACACGCCCAGAGTGCCCAGCATGGCCGGCCAGGACGACTGCACCAGCTCCCAGAGCCGGCGCCCGAACACGACCGCGGAGCAGGCCAGGGGGATCGCCATCGCCAGCGCGGTGATCAGGATCAGCTCTTCGCTGATTCCAGCCTGCGCCGCCGTGACGAGCCCCAGGTAGGCAGCGGTGCGTGCGTTCGGACGGGGCCGGCGCCACAGCAGGTCTTCGAACAGCATGAGCATGACGGGGATAAGGGCGACGAAGACCAGGTTCAGGTGACCCTGCAGGTGGCCGGTGATGAACGGGTTGAATCCGACAACCAGTCCACCGAGCGCGGCCGCGGCCGGCCTGGTGGTGTGGCGGCGCAGCCAGTAGAAGCCGCTCAGCGCGGCGAGCGCGGGCGCGAGCGTCATGAGCACCGCGTAGGCGACCTGCGGGCCGAGGGTGAAGGTGATCGGGGCCGCGAGAATCCCGAGCGTGGGGATGAGTGTGTTCCAGCTCAGCGAGACGCCGCCGGGGTAGTAGATCGCGTTTGTGCTAAACGGACTGTGGCCGTGTGCCAGCTGCCACGGCACCCACTTGAGGTTCCACGTGGCCACCATCGGGTCATTTGTATGCCTCGGGCCACCGAGCGTCAGGTGGGCCGGATCTGCCCACACCTGATGGAAGATCAGTAACGAACCCATGGTGGCGACGACCAGCACCCCCGCCGGCCAGCCGTACCGCGACCGGGCTGAGGCAACCTGCTCGACCGCCGGAGTGGTGGCGGCGTAAGTCACCCGACCAGCCTGCGGTGTCGGCCGACCTATCACAAACCGCTCTCAGCGCAGCGGCCTCGGTACACCGCTCGAACGCGCGAGAGTGCAGACCCATCGATGGACGAACACGCGCCTTCGCCCTAGATTCGCCGAATGGCCTTCGATGTCAGTGCCGATGCGTACGGGCGGTTCATGGGTTGCTACGCCGACCCGTTGGCGGCTCAGTTCGTCGCCCAGACCGGCGCTCACCCGGGCCAACGTGCACTGGACGTGGGCTGCGGACCAGGGTCGCTGACCGCTGTATTGGTCGAACTCCTGGGGGCGGCGTCGGTGTCGGCGGTCGACCCGTCCGAGCCCTTCGTCGCGGCGATCAGAACGCGCTTCGAAGGTGACGTCGATGTGCATTGCGCGTCAGCCGAGAAGTTGCCGTTCGCCGACGACACCTTCGACCTCACCCTCGCCCAACTGGTCGTGCTCTTCATGGCCGACCCCGAGTCGGGTCTGTCGGAGATGGCGCGCGTCACCCGTCCCGGCGGTCTGGTCGCGGCCAGCGTGTGGGATCACGGCGGCGGCTGTGGGCCGCTGTCGGTGTTCTGGCGAGCGGTTCTCGAGGTGGACCCGCAGGCGCACGACGAGTCTGGACTGCCCGGCGTCCGAGAAGGTCAGCTGAGCGAGTTGTTCACCACGGCCGGGTTGCGCGACGTGCAGTCCAGCGCACTGACGGTGCGGGTCCCGTTCGCCACCCTCGACGACTGGTGGGAGCCATACACCCTGGGTGTGGGACCAGCCGGTGACTACGTCGCCCGCCTGGATGACGAGCAGCGCGCCGATCTGCGAGCCTGCTGCGTGAAGTTGCTGCCGCCGGCGCCGTTCGAGATCGAAGCGTCGGCGTGGATCGCTCTCGGCCGCACCTAAGTGCAGATCAACCTCAAGGCGCGCGAAAACTGCGCCCTGCACGGTTAACTATGCCGAGCGGCGCAATCGACCGCCGCCAGAGAAGGGAACGTCGCGATGGGAATCATCAGTGGCATCACCGGTAACGCGGGACCTGTCGACCCCGGTGCTGCTCATGCGGAGTTCGGCCGCCTGTTGAGCAACGGCGAAAGGATCTTCGCGGCGTTCGACTTCGTACGCGACGCGATGCTGTTCACCAACGGCCGGCTCATCCTGGTCGACAAGCAGGGCATAACCGGCCGCAAGATCGAGTACCTGTCGATCCCGTACCGCAGCATCACGCATTTCTCGGTGCAGACCGAGGGCCATCTGTTCGCCGAGGCGCGGATGAAGATCTGGGTGGACGGCGCCAAGGAACCCATTGAAAAGGAATTCAACGCCTCGGTCGACATCTATCAGGTTCAGGGCGTCCTGGCCGCGTTCGCCGTTTCCGTGTGAAAGGTGCTGCTCGCCCGAGCGGTGGCTCGGCAGTGATCAACCGCAGGCCCCGACGACGATCCGGCGGAGCGAGCGGTCGAAGAACGCGGTGATCGTCCCCGCGGGCGGCTACGACCTCGAGCCCGTCGGCGACGCGCAGACCAAAGTCACGATCTTCAACTCCTTCGAAAGGGCACGGTTTCGGCAAGCTGACCGCCGCCTTGCCCTGGCAGACTCCGAACGTGCTCAGCGCTATCCCGGACCCTGCGATCGTGGTGCTGGTCGGGGCGTCCGGCGCAGGGAAATCGTGGTGGGCGCAGCAGAATTACCGTGCGCAGGAGATCGTCTCCTCCGACGACCTGCGCGGGATCGTCGGCAGCGGGCGGCACGACCTCGATGCCTCGACGGACGCGTTCCGCCTGCTCGACGACATCCTCGGGGCCCGCGCTCGTCGCGGGCTGACCTGCGTGGTCGACACCCTCGGCTTGGAGCCGGGCAGGCGGCGCGGCTACCTCGAGTTGGCGAAGGCGCACGGATTGCCCGCGGTCGCCGTCGTGTTCGACATTGCGCCCGCGATGGCGAAGGAACGCAACAGGCAGCGCGACCGGCCGGTCCCGGTGCCCGCGCTCACCGCGCAACTACGCCGAGCCGCGGCTGCGGTCGCCGAGATCGAGGCTGAGCATTGGGACCACGTCGTGGTGCTGCGTTCGGACTCGCCGGAGCCGGCGCAGCACACGGCTACGACGAACGCCCCGTCAGTGACCGATGGCCTCGACTTCGTGCTGCAGGTGTCGCGGTTCCCGTGGGGCCAGGACCCCACCGGTTGGCTCAAAGGCATTGCGCTCGCCGCCGAGGCGGCCGGCTTCTCCGGCATCGCACTGCTCGACCACCTGATCCAGATCCCCCAGGTCGAAAGGGCCTGGTCGCCGATCCCTGAACCGTGGGTGACGCTGGGCATGCTGGCCGGCCTCGACACCTCGCTGCGCCTGGGGACGCTAGTGTCGCCGGTGACCTTCCGACCGGCCGGCATCACCGCCAAGACCGTCTCGACATTGGATGCGATCAGCGGTGGCCGCGCGTTCCTCGGGATCGGCGCCGGGTGGTGGGAACGTGAGCACGCGGCGTACGGCCTGCCGTTCCCGTCCCCGCCGGAGCGGCTCGATCTGCTCGCGTCCGCCATCGAGATGATCCGCGCGTTGTGGGCTCCGGGCACCAGGGCATATGCGGGCGAGCGGGTGAGCCTGCCGGAGACCACCTGCTACCCGCGGCCGGTCGGGCCGGTGCCGATCATCGTCGGCGGCAGCGGCGAGAAGCGCACCCTGCGCATCGCCGCGCGGCTGGCCGACGGCGCCAACCTGCCCTCCGACGCAGCGACGCTCGACCACAAGATCGCCGTGCTCAGGCAGCACTGCGAGCAGCTCGGCCGCGACCCAGCCGAGGTGGCCGTGACCGTGTTGGATCTTCCCGTCGTCGGCCGGGACCGGGACGAGGTGTGGGCGAGGGTAGAACGGCTCCGGGGCGGCAGGGCTGCGGCGACGTTCGCGCGGGCGCATCACGCGGGCACCCACGCGGAGCAGCGGGAACGTTACGGGGTACTGGCGGACAAGGGCGTCAGCACCGTGTTCATGGCTCTGGGTCATCTCGAGACGCCCGAGGACGTCCTCGCGCTGGCGCCGATGATCAGCTAGGGCCGGGCGAGTGACCACTCGGGGGTGGGGAGAACGTGGGCGGGTCGGCCTAACTTGCGGGCAGCGGCACATCGAGCGTCGCGGTTTGCAACGCCCCCACGAGCTCGTCGCGGAAGGCACGGATCGCGGCGGTCATCAGTCGCTTGGCCGCGCGGCCGTCGCCGGACTCCAGGGCATCGAGCAAATCGAGGTGCTCGGCGTGGGCGCGCAGGCCGTGTTCGGCGGCGCCGGAGCGTAGGGCAATCAGCCGGGCGCGTTCGCTGTCGTCGAGCAGTTGCGCGACGATCGCGGCCGACCGGCCGTTGCCGCCGGCCTCGGCGATGCTGACATGGATGGCCCGGTTGGCTTGCAGGAACCGTTCGGCCGAGGCGTCGTCGTCGAGATCGGGCACCGGCTGGCACAACGCACGCAGCCGAGCCAGCTCATCGCGGGACAGCTGCCCGGCCGCGGCCGCGGCCGAGGGGGGCTCGAGCAGCAGGCGCAGGTCATAGATTTCCCGCACGTCGCGCATCGTCAGGGGTGCCACCACATGGCCCCGGCGCGGCTGCGCCAGCACGAGTCCGTCAGCCCGCAGCCTGGCCAGCGCCGCGCGGACCGCAGCCTTCGAGTAGCCATAGCGTTCGACCAGCTGCGCCTCGGAGATCGGGGCCCCCGGGGGGAGCTCGACCCGCACGATGGCGTGGTGCAGTCGCCGATAAGCCGCCGCGGCCGAGGAGAGTTGCACCCCGCCAGTCTATTGACATGTCAAGACCATCATGTTGACATGTCAGCATGGTTACCGAAACAGCGTCCCCACCCATCGCGCCCGCAGCAGCCGATCAGCTGGACGCTCAGCTGATCCACTACGGCGGCGCCTTCGCGCAGTTCGTCATCGACCGGGCGCAGGGCAGCTGGCTGCAGACCGAGGACGGCCGGCGCATCCTGGACTTCACCTCCGGCCAGATGTGCGCGACGTTGGGGCACGGGCACCCCGCGATCGGCGCGGCGATCGCGCAGGCGAGCGGCCAGGTCGTGCACCTGTTCAGCGGCTTCCTGAGCCGGGACGTGATCGAACTGGCACGCGAGCTTTTGACGGTCCTGCCCGAACCGCTGGCGCGGGCCATGTTCCTGTCGACCGGAGGCGAGGCGAACGAGGCCGCGCTGCGACTGGCCAAGCTGCACACCGGCGGGCACGAGGTGTTGGCCTTCACCGGGTCGTGGCACGGAATGACCGCCGGAGCCTCGGCGAGCACGTATAGCGCGGGGCGGCGCGGCTACGGCCCGGCCGTGCCGGGGACGATGGCGCTGCCCACCCCCAATGCCTACCGCTGCCCGATCTCGCATTGTCGCGACCGCTGCGACTTCGCCTGCCTCGACGCCGGCATCGCGCTCACCGACGCGCAGTCGGTCGGCGCTCCCGCTGCCGCGATCGTCGAGCCGATCCTCAGCGCCGGCGGTATCGTCCCGCTGCCCGACGGATACCTGGCCCGGCTCAAGCAGTTGTGCGAGGAGCGCGGGATGCTGCTGATCGTCGACGAGGCGCAAACCGCGCTCGGCCGGGTCGGCACGCTGTTCGCCTTCGAGCAGCACGGCGTCGTGCCGGACATCCTGACCCTGTCCAAGACGCTCGGCGGCGGGCTGCCCCTCTCGGCGACGATCACCACCGCGGCGATCGAGGACGACACCGCAGCCAAGGGATTCCTGCATTTCACCTCACACGTCTCCGACCCGTTGCCCGCGGCGGTTGGGCGCGCAGTCCTGCGCACGGTCATCGCCGACGACCTCGCGGGGCGCGCGGTGAGCATGGGGGCCCGCCTGCGGGCCGGGCTGGTCGAGCTGCAGGAGCGCCACGAGGCGATCGGCGACATCCGCGGCACCGGCCTCATGCTCGGCGTCGATCTGGTGCGCGATCGCGAGACGCGAGAGCCCGATGAGCGTTACGGCATGGCGGTCACCGAGCGCTGCCTGCAGCTCGGCTTGAGCGTCAACATTGTCAAGTTCCCGGGTCTGGGCAGTGTGCTGCGCATCGCGCCGCCGTTGACGATCACCCCCGATGACATCGACCTCGGCCTCGAGATACTGGACCAGGCCCTGATCGATTGCCGTTGACGGGGGCTCTATGGCACGGCTGCCACGAGCGGTCTAGCGTGGGGACGACCTGACCGAGGAGGCGTACGTCGTCCCGCACGGGTCGCAGCACCCGCCCGTGTAGAGCCGAGTCGCCCTGGCTGCATGGTGTGGAGGTCGCATGGAAACTGCCCTGAGCATGGAATTGGTCGTTCGCGGTCGCAACGTGGTCGTCCCGGACCACTACCGACAACACGTCGCCGACAAGCTCGAAAAGATCGAGCGCTACGACCACAAGATCATCAGGACTGACGTCGAACTCCAACACGAACGCAACCCACGGCAGACCGGCAATTGTCAGCACGTGGAGATCACCTGCCGTACCCGCGGCCCGGTCGTACGCAGCGAAGCGTGCGCCGAAGACTTCTACAAAGCGCTCGACCTGGCGGTCGAGCGCCTCGAGCGCCGCTTCCGCCAGGCCGCGGACCGGCGACGCGTACATCACGGGCGGCGTACCCCGCCGTCGCTGTCCGACTTCGTGGCTGAGGTGGGCGCACCCGCCCAGACCCTCCCGGACGTGGCCGAGGCCGAGCCGGAATACGACGGCCCCGGTCGGGTCGTGCGCGAGAAGGAACACACGGCCAAGCCGATGACGGTCGACCAAGCGCTGTTCGAGATGGAGCTGGTCGGGCACGACTTCTTCCTGTTCAGCGACGTCGACTCCGGCCGGGCGACGGTCGTCTACCGCCGCCACGCCTACG
>JBDTXT010000009.1:0-18054 GCA_040006035.1 Pseudonocardiales bacterium
CGCGGGGAACTACGACGCGGCCGCAACCTGGATCGCCCGGGCCCGCGAACTTGGCGAGCAGCTCGCGACCGGTCTGGTGGCCGAGGCCTGGCTCGCGGGGATGCTCGACCTCTATCGCGGGAATATCGACGCGGCCGAGCAGGCGGCGTCGGACGGGCTGCGCCTGGCCACCGACACAGGGAACGCGTGGGCGCGGCGGCTGAACCTGCACCTGGGCGGGCTGGTGGCGGCGGCCGCGGGTCACGCTGCCCAGGCGGCCGACCGGCTGGCCGAGCTGGCCCACGCCCTGGACGAGGTCGGGCTGATCGAGTCGTTCAGCTGCCGGTTCGAGCCCGACTGGGTGGAGGCATGCGTCGCCATCGGCGATCTCGACACCGCGGCACTGGCCCAGGCTCGCCTCGTCGTGCGGCACCGACGGCTGCCCCGGCCCTGGACGTCGCTCGGGGTCGCACGCGGCGCGGTGCTGATCGCGGCGGCGGCCGGTGAGCCGACCGAGGCACTGCTCGACGACTTGGCCGCGGCGCGCCGCGCGGTGCCCGCGGACATCGTCCCCTTCGACCGGGCCCGATGCCTGCTCGTCGCGGGAATCGCCAATCGCCGGGCCCGGCGCAAGGCTGCGTCTCGCGCTGCACTCGAGGCGGCTGCGGCCGAGTTCGACGCCATCGGTGCGCGGTCCCACGCCGAGCGCGCGAGGTCCGAGGCCTCGCGGATCGGCGGCCGCCCGGCCGCGTCCCAGGAGTTGAGCTCGACTGAGGCGCAGGTGGCCGGGCTGGCCGCGCGCGGCGCGACGAATCGCAGTATCGCCGACACCCTGTTCGTCAGTCCCAAGACCGTCGAGGCCAACCTGGCCCGCGTCTACCGCAAGCTGGGCATCAGGAGCCGCGCCGAACTCGGCGCCGCGCTCTCGGCCCGCGCTGGCGGCGTGGGTGTCTGAGCTCGTCCGGCTTGAAGGCATCAAACCAGCCGATCTTCGCAGTGCCTTTGGGTCGATCGCGCCCTCCGGGAGATTGACACATGGGCGTATCAAGACTCAGCGAGCGGTGGTGCTGTCCGAATGCACGGCATCGCCGGTTTCGGCCTTGCCTTCGCCTTTTATGCAAATGCGCTCTGCGTCATCGCCGTTGTCGTCACGCTTGTGATGATGCGCGTCGGCCGCGCAGTTGGCAGTCATTGGTGCTCATGCTCATGTCAAACAGCCAATCCTCTCGGGGAGAATTCTGGAGCTGGCGCGGGCTCGCGAGCACGGTAGTTGCGCACTGCGGATCGAGTGAGGGGAAGGCAGCCGAGGAACATTCCCGCTGCAGCGAGCAGCATGGTGGCGTGCGCCCCGATGACCTGGGCGAGCAGGCCGCCGCATAGGCCCGCGATCGGCAGGCAGCCAAGGGTGAGCAGTCGCACGCTCGCGTTGATGCGACCGGCGAGTTCGGGCGGGGCGAGCGTCTGGCGAAGGGTGAGTGCGGTCGCGCCGTAGACAGCCAGTCCGGCCGCGAAGCAGGCTTCGCCGAGCAGCAGCAACGGGATGCCGAGCACCAGCGGTGTCGTGGCCAGACCGAGGAGCAGACCGCCGGCTGCCTTGGTCAACTGCGCGCGAAGGATGAGACGCCCGACGCCGGTGCGTTGCGTGATGCGGGCGGTCGCGAGGGCGGCCAGCAGGCCGAAGGCACCGCTGGCGCAGAAGATGACTCCGAGTAGCCCCGCGGAGATGCCCAGGTCGCGGTAGACGTAGAGGATGTACACGGCTTCCTGGGCCTGGGCGAAGAACGCCACGACGGCCGTCGACAGCACGACGGGCCGCAGCACGGGGTGGTCGATGACGTACCGCAGGCCGCCGACGAGGGCGTGCCGACCGAAGGACTCGGACCTGCTGCGCTGCACCATCGCGATTCCACGCAGCCGCACGAGCGCGGTTGCCGAGATGAGATAGGACAGGCAATCCGCGAGCAGGGCTCCCGGTGCGCTGAGCCAGTTCACCAGGATGCCGGCCAGCCCGGGTCCGGCGACCTCGGCGCCCGATTGGCTGGCGGCGAGTTTGCCGTTCGCGTCGGCGAGTCGGTCCGCGGGTACGACGGCTGGGACGAAGGTCTGGTGGGTGACGTCGAAGAGCAGGCTGGCGGTGCCAAGGACGACGACGACCAGATAGAGCTGGGCCAACGTGAGCACGCTGAACGCAGCCGCGATCGGCAGCGATACCAATGCGGCTGCGCGGAGCAGGTCGCAGCCGATCATCAGCGCCGGCCCGGGCATCCGGTCGACGACGGTGCCGGCGTGCAGTGCGAACAGCAGGGTCGGCAGGCGTTCGGCGGCGACCAGCAGCCCCATCTGCCACGGCGCGGCGCGCAGCGTGATCACTGCCGTTAGCGGCAGGGCCAGATAGGTCACGGCAGTGCCGGTCAAGGACGCCGACTGCGCTAGCCACAGCCGGCGAAAAGCTCGGACCCGCACCGCACCAGGCACGACGGATTACCTCAAGGTTTCTGCTCGATGAATGTCTTACCCTAGTGCCGCGATTGTCATTGATAAAAGGCACGCTGGCTAATAATCCGGGCATTCTCAGCCACGATTAATATATTAATTAATGCCGCCGGCACTACAAATTGATATCGCGATCGTTGTTTGTCGCGGCTTTGATAACGGCAACGCTCAGGTACCGAACGGCCGCTCCAGAGCAGAACGGCGTCCTGATCTCTCGGACCCGCCTGGTTGATCCCGGTACTGCCATCGTCGGCGATTTCCGGGTGGTTCGCTGCTCCTTGATCTCCCGACCCACCTCTTCGTCGTGAGCCTCTAGAGCGCTGGGGCGCCCTTGCCCGCGCGCCATTGCCGCCACGTCCAGGCCCGCATCGGATCCGAACACTCGCTGAGCAGGGACCTGATCTTGGCCGGAAAGACTCGACGGCATGACCCAGCGAAAGCACCGACACCGGGACAGGCACGAATTGGTTGACAGTGTGAACCCGCCGGACTCGCGCCTAGCTCCATTAGCGGCCGGTACCAGGCGGGCTCCCCTCGATCCCGCCGTGAATCTGCGATTCGGAGGATCGATGAAGCTTCTGGCCTACGCCGCCGCGCTCGCCGCGACGGTCGTACTCGCCCCCATTACTGCGTCAGCCGCGCAGCCGTCCCCGGCGTTACGCGCCACGGCCCTGCCCAGCGTGAACATGGAAGCCACGGTCAAGGCAGCGCAGATCGACCCGCGCCGTGCCGATCACACCCTCACACCGGGCGCGAAGAGCAGCGTGCTGCTGGTCGAACAGGCGCTGCTGGCCAAGCACCTGCTCGACGCGCAATGGGTCGACGGCTACTTCGGCACCACGACCGTCGCCGCCTACACGCAGTACCAGCAATCACTCGGTTACACCGGTCTGGACGCCAACGGCCTGCCGGGCAAGACCTCGCTCACCAAGCTCGGTGCGGAGCGCTTCAGCGTCACCAATGTGATTGGCCCCGGCGCCCGGGTCGACCTAGGCGGCGGCATCATCATCAACACCCGCACGAAGCGCATGCTCGCGGCCGCCGAGGCGATCCTCGGCCGCACCCTCGTGCTGAGCCAGGGTTCCTACAACCCCGGCGGCGACCCCTCGTCCGCAGGCACCCACGACGGCGGCGGCGTCGTCGACGTCTCGGTCTCGGGCATGACCCCGGCCTATCGCATCACCGTCGCCAAGGCCCTGCGCACAGTCGGCTTCGCCGCGTGGGTCCGCAACCCGAGCCAAGGCGACTGGCCGTATCACATCCACGCGGCCGCCATCAGCGACACCGACCTGTCCAGCCCGGCCCAGCACCAGACCGGCGACTACTACCTCGGCAAGAACGGCCTGGCCAGCGGTGCCCCCGACGACGGCCCGAAGGTCATCCCGATCCTGACCTGGGAGGAGTACCAGCGCCTGTGAAATTCGGCAGCACCTCATCACCCGAACCCAATCAACTAAGGAGCACACCAGTATGAAGATCCTCACGAAAGTCCTGACCGTGGCCATCGCCGCAATTGCGCTCGGCGCACCCGCCTTGGTTCTGGCCACTCCCGCCGCTGCGGCCGGCCGGGACGGCGTCTGCAACAGCGGTGAGTTCTGCCTCTATTTCAACACTGACCAGCAAGGATCGGTCTCCGACTTCACCGGCTCGATCTCCGACTACGGCGCGACCCAACCCGGGTGCTACGAATTCAAGGGGGGCGGCAACGGCCAAGGCCTCTGCGTCAAGAACAACGCGGCCTCGGTCTGGAACCGCACCTCTGGTCCGGTCACGGTCTACTACAACAGCGGCTACGGCGGGGCGAGTCAGGGCATCGCCGCCGGCAACCAGGCCAACCTCAACGCGACGCTGAAGAACGAGAACGCCTCCCACAAGTTCGGCACCGGCAGCACCGGCAACACGAACATGTCGTTCGCGCTCTACGACCAGAGCGGCGGCAGGATCACCTGCGGATTCGACGGCTACGTGAACACCCCAGGTCGCCATGAGGGGATCGACTTCGCGCGGATCCTCGGTTCCCACGTCCACGCCCTCGTCAGCGGCACGGTCATCAACGTCGCACGTGGAGCGACCGGCAGCGGTGGGCTCTCAACCATTGCGATCTACAACGCCGGGCTCGACAAGACCGTCATCTACCTGCACACGGCTCCGCTCGCGAGCCTCGCTGTCGGGCAGAGCATCAGCCGCGACGACTACATCGCCACCGAGTCGTGGCACGGTGTCTCCTCCAGTGGCTCCGCTCACACGCACGTCGAGATGCGGCCGGGCCGCCACACCCTGGCAGCCGTCAGTGTCGGCGACCCCGTCCTGGACAACCCGAACCCGACCTCGTTCTGGAACGCGCGGGGATATGACGTCCGATAGGTGCCACTTCTGAGCGAGAGGAAGACGATCATGACGGCACGGAAAACCATTCTCACGGCACTGCTCGCGACGCTGGTCTTGGCCCTGAGCGGCGCTGTCCTCGCTGGGCCGGCCAGTGCGGCCGGACGCGACGGCACCTGCAACAGCGGTGAGTTCTGCTACTACTTCAACACCGACGAGGCCGGGTCGGTCTCCGACTTCATCGGTTCGCTCGACGACTACGGCGCGACCCAGCCGACCTGCTACGAATTCAAGGGAGACGGCCTCGGCCAGGGAGTGTGCGTCAAGAACAATGCGGCCGCGGTGTGGAACCGCACCAGCAAGACCGTGCGGGTCTACTTCAACAGCAACTTCGCCGGCGCGTTTCAGGACTTCGCCTCCGGCGCCAAGGGCAACCTCAACGCCACGCTGAAGAACAACAACGCCTCGCACGAACTGCTCAGCTCCGCACCGCCGCTCGGGTGCAAGACCGACGGCACGAACAGCAAGCTGCCCAGCACCATCCTGGTGTACCGGGTCTCGCTGGGGCGGGTCGACCGGGTCGATTTCAAGACCTACGTCAAGAACGTCCTGCCCAACGAGTGGATCGCGAGTTGGCGGGCGGAATCGCTGAAGTCCGGCGCCATGGCCGTCAAGAGCTTCGGTTGGTACTGGGCGCTGCACTCGACCCGTGAGACGTCGGGCGGGGCGTGCTTCGACGTCTACGACAACACCTTGAGCCAGGTCTACCAACCCGGCTCGGCGGTGGCGTCGACCAACTCCGCGGTGGAAGCGACGTGGGGCACGCGGATGACGCGCAGCGGCAACATTCTGCAGGCCCACTACTGCGCAACCAGGACGGCGTGTCCCGCCTGGGTCGACGGCAACTGGATGTCACAGGACGGGTCAGAAGAGATGGCCGTCAACGGCAGGGGCTACGCGACCATCCTGCACGCCTACTACGACGGCATCGTGCTCACGTCCTGACGGGTGCAGTCCCTTAGCTGGGCGGCCTTGCTCCGACAAAATCGGGTGCTCAGGCTGCGTGATCCGTGCCGGCCACGGACCCGAAGATTCCGTGGCCGGCACGGATGCCCAGCAACACCGCCGGCGGCCAGGCTGCTCTACGCAGATCCATAGGGGCCTACACCCGAAGAGCGGAGACAGCAATGACCACAACCGAAGTCCCGACCCTCGACGAGGCGAAACTCGAGGCCTTCGTCGGGCAAGCGGTCACCGATATGGGCGCAGCCATCTCTGGCCTGCTGCTGCACATCGGCGACCGACTGGGGCTGTACAAAGCGATGGCCGGTGCCGGCCCGATGACCTCGTCCGACCTGGCGCAGCGCACCAGCACCGCCGAGCGCTACGTCCGCGAATGGCTCGGCAACCAGGCCGCTGGTGGCTACGTCAACTACGACCCGGCCCAGCGCACCTACGAGCTGCCCGCAGAGCAGGCCATGGTGGTCGCCAACGAAGACAGCCCGGTGTTCCTCGGCGGGGCCTTCGAGGCCATCGCCTCCTGCTACGCCGACCACGACTTGTTCATCGACGCGTTCCGCACCGGCGCGGGAGTCGGCTGGCACGAGCATGACGAGCGGCTGTCCTCCGGCGTCGTGCGACTCTTTCGCCCCAGCTACGCCGCCCACCTGGTACAGGACTGGCTGCCGGCCCTGGATGGAGTGGTCGAGAAGCTCCGGGCCGGCGCGAGCGTAGCCGACGTGGGGTGCGGACTCGGCGCGTCGACAGTCATCATGGCGCAGGCGTTCGATCGTTCGACGTTCGCCGGCTTCGACGTTCACGGGCCGTCGATCGAGGCTGCCCGCACGGCGGCGGAGCAGGCCGGCGTGAACCAGCGGGCGAAGTTCGGCATCGCGGCGGCGAAGGAACTTCCTGGCGAGGGCTACGACCTCGTGTGCCTGTTCGACGCCCTGCACGACATGGGCGATCCGGTCGGGGCCGCGCGGCGCATCCTGCAGGCCCTGGCCCCGGACGGCACGGTGCTGCTGGTCGAGCCCAACGCTGGCGACGCCCTCGAGCACAACCTCAACCCGGTCGGGCGCGCCTATTACGGCCTGTCCACTGTCATCTGTACGCCGGGTTCGCTCGCTCAGGAAGTCGGGCTCGGGCTTGGTGCGCAGGCCGGTGAACGGCAGTTGGCCGTCGTACTGCGCGAGGCCGGGTTCACCCACGTGCGCCGGGTGGCCGAGACCCCGTTCAACATCATTCTGGAGGCCAGACCATAGGCGTCGCGCCCATGGTGGCCAGCGCGGACTCGCCACGTGCCCGGTCCTCCCCGCCGAGAAGGACGAGCGTCCGGGCCCACTGGTAACGGCAGCCGGCATCGCGCAGAGAGGCGGCCGCGGCGGTCAACCCGTCGCGGTCGCCGCCGCGCGTGTTCAAGGCGGCCGCGCGGTTGACAATGGCGTTGGCGATCTCGTTGCCGGCTGCCGACAACCGCGCCCGCTCGATGCGTTCGGCGCCATCCTCGTACCCGCTGAGCACCGCGGCCTCGGCCCACAGTGCCGCGTACCACGGACGCCACAAGCCGCTGTACCACTCGGTCAACTGCTCTGGCGGCGTTTGCATCACCTGCGCCGCCTGCTCGGGCAGACCGCGGTGCAGCCAGAGCAACGCGTCGAAGAACTCGCCGAAGTGAATCTGCGACATCGGAACTCCCGGCGTCTCGAGGGCATCGACGATGTCCAGCCACGCAGCCCGGGCGTCGTCGTCCCCGCGCAGTCCGTGCATAGTCGCGGCCGCATACGCGCCGCGGCTCAGATTGCCCGCGCGGGGCCGTCCGGCCCGCTCCCATCCCTCGCGGAAACGCTCGGCCAGGCCGGCTGCCTCGGACCAATCACCTGCCAGCACCGTCACCACGAGCAGCCGAGCGGTCGCCAGGTGGCCCTCCTCCCCGTAGAAGGGCAGGTCCCGTAAGCGTTCGGCCAGTCGTCGTGCGGCCGGAAGGTCACCAGCGGCTACAGCGCACTCGGCGGCCATGATGAACCCGTCGAAGAACTCCAGCCCAGCCGTGGCGGTGACCGGAATCGGCGCCACCAGCTCGGTGCGCTGCACCGCGCTGGCCGCCGCGGCGCGGACCTCGCCCCGGGCCAGCTGTATCGCCGTGAGCTGATCAAGCGCTGCGCTTTCGGCCAACGGATCGTCGGCGCGGCGGGCCAGCGTGAGAGCGCGGTCAACCAATTGGGCAGTGGCCGGATCGCCTGTGGCGCCGTTGCACGCCTCTGCGATAAGCAGCCGCGCCTGCGCAATTAGATCTGCGTCAGCCAGCGCTCACCCCCGCGCGATCAGCGCCCGCACCTCCCCGGCCGCAGGTTTGGTCGCCATCAGGCCAGGGCCGCGATTGATCAACTCAGCGTTCCGGGCGAAGTCAACGGCCGCACCGGCTCGGTCGCCTGCGCGCAGCGCTGCCTCGGCCGCACGCACCCGTAGCCGCAAGGCGTGATCACCGAAATGTCGCGACTCGGCGGCGCCCGCGGCACTGCGCAGCGCGTCGGCGGCGGCCAAGTCGTCAGCGGCAAGACCGGCTGCCTGCTCATAGCGGCGCTGCGACTCGCCGGGCATGCCGCGCAGGAAGCTCAGGTGGGCCAACGCCATCGCCAACCGGTACGCCTCCGCGCGGTGTCGCGGATCTCCCGGTGTCCAGGCCAGCGCAGCGCGCAGGTCGTCGGCAACTTCATCGAACGCCGTCCGCCAGGCGCTGCCGAGCTCGCGCGATGCAACTTCGAGAGCAGCGCTCTCAGTCAGACACCAACTCAGGTGGCGCGACAGTGCCTCGTCCGACTCACCTGCCTCCTGGAGCCGATCGCCGCCGTATTGGCGGATGGTTTCCAGGGCTCGATAACGAGTCCCGCCCGGCCCCGCAAGCGCGATCAACAGACTCTGGTCGGCCAGACCGGCCAGGACGCTGGGAACATGGCCGGCCGGTACCGGCGGCCAATCGGCCACGACCGCCGCCGCTGCGCTCGCGGTGAACGGCTCGACGAAGGCCGAAACACGCCGCAGCACCGCGCGCTCGGGCTCGTCCAGCAGGGCATAACTCCAGTCGAGAGTCGAGCGCAGCGAACGGTGCCGGTCGTTGATCCGCGGGCCACCGGTCAGCAGCCGCAAGCGATCGGTCAACCCGGTTTCGAGCCCATCCAGCCCGAGTGACGGGTACCGGGCGGCGGCCAGTTCGATCGCGAGCGCCATTCCATCGAGAGCCGCGCAGACGGCAGAGATGCGCTCGGTGTCCTCCGAACTCACCGGACTCTCGCCAGCCGCTGCCCGCTTGAGGAACAGCTCGACCGCGTCACCCGGGCCCCCGTCGTCGGCTTGGACCGACAACCCGGGGACGGAGAACACCCGCTCGAAGGGCACGAGCAACCTGGCCCGGCTGGTAGCCAGCACCGCCGACCGTGGACTGCCGGCGAGCAGCCGTTCCAGTAACACCACCACGCCATCCAGCAGGTGCTCGCAGTTGTCCAGCACGAGCAGCGTCTCGCGCTCGGCCAGCCAGCTCACTACGTTGTCGACGGCGGAGCTGCCCTGACGTTCCCCGAGGCCGAGCGCGGCGGCAATCGCGGGCGCGATCATCAACGCATCGGTCACCGGCACGAGGTCGACGTACCAGACGCCATCGGCGAACCGGTCGCTCAGGTCAGTGGCGACACTCAGGGCCAGCCGGGTCTTACCGACCCCGCCTGGCCCGACGGCCGTGACCAGGCGGTGTTCAACCAGCGCAGCGGCCAGCGATGCTCGCTCGGCCAACCGCCCGACGAACGGCGTCAGTGGCGACGGCAGCGGGGGGGCGACTGCGATCGCCGCGGCCGAGCCGCCTGCCGAATCGGAGCGCATGGTCGCCGCCATGGCAGCCAGCTGGCGACGGTCGGCTGCCTGCAGTTTGCGCAGCAACGAGGAGACGTGGCTCTCGACGGTCCGGATGGAGATGAACAGCCGCGCACCGATCTCGGCGTTGGTCAGGTGCTCGCCGAGCGCGGTCAGGACTTCGGCCTCTCGAGCGGAGACGTCCACCTGCCCGGGCCTTCCCTGATTGGTCACGTCCCGATTGTCCACGTGGGGCCGCAGTATTGCTTATCGCCCGCAGTTGAGCGCCGAGCATCAGGGGGCGGTCGCGGCCAGCATCCGCTCGGCCAGGGCACGGGCGACCGTGCGGATCTCGACACCGCCCTGGATCCGGTAACTCCCCGGGATCCGCGCGAGCTGCTCCGCGTACCAGTGCGGGTTGCTGGTGCTGCCGATCAGGCGGGTGGTGCCGGCGTCGACTGCTTCGAGCCGGCCGAGGACCAACGGCAGGAAGGCTGCGCACTTCTCGATCGGTGCATCGATGACGATCTCGGTGTCGTACTCCCAGCCCAGGCCGAGGTGTTCCTCCAGCGCGCGAACCGGGTCGAGGTCGGTGGGCGGCTCGAAGGTGGCATCGAGCACCTCGACCTCGCTCACGCGATCAACCCGGTAAGCCCGCACGGCGTCCGCCGCAAGCGAGCGGCACAGCAGATACCACCGGCTGTGCCGAACGACGACGGCCCACGGGTCAGCCTCGAACTTCCACTCTGCCCCTGCTTCGGACCGGTATGCCACCTGCACCCGCCGGTGCTCGGCGCAGGCCCGCACCAGGGTGGCCGTCGTCTGCGGGTCGGGGCGCGCGGCAGCGCGGTCGGGCGCGGGCGCGGTGGCGCGGCGTACGGCTTCGGCTTGAGCCGCGTCAGCTTCGGGCAGGGCGCGCAGCAGCTTGCCCAATGCACTGCCCACCGGGTCGGTGGGATCGGCAGTGTCGTGGTGCCCGTCGAGGGCAGCCATCACCAGGCCGAGCGCCTCGGCCGGGCTGAAACTGAGTGGGGGCAGCCGCAGCCCCCGGCCCGCGCGGTACCCGCCGGCGGGCCCGCTGGCCGAGGCGATCGGGATCCCGGCCTCACGCAGGATGGCGACGTAACGCCGTATCGCCCGGGGGGTGACACCGAGCCGGTCGGCCATCCGCTCAGCGGTGATACCGGGCTGGCCCAGCACCAGCTCGAGGGCCAGTAGGGCCCGCGCCGTCGGGCTTACGTCGGATCGCACCACGAATCCCCCCAACCCGGACGCAAAACATCCGCAATGAGATTTTAGGGTGCGCCGGCCGCTCAGGACACTCGTCGATGTATCAGTGGTGCGCCGATCACCTCCTGAGCTGAGAGGTCGTGCGTACGGCAGGGATGCCGGAGCTCATCAGGGGCGCACGCCGCGGCCAGATCCAGCGGAGGCAGGCATGTCCACCGAACAGCTCAGCGAACGAGTCGTGCAACGAGTTGGTCCGTCCGGCCCGATCCACGAACGCGCATTGGTGCAGGGGATCGAACACCAGGCCCGCCTCGAGCAGGCCCTCGCCCGGGGTGAGACTCCCGATCCGCAACTGCTGCGTGACTACCGTCAGTTGCTCTTCCACGACGTCATCCGGGAGCGCCCTGTCTTCTCACTGGCGTGGCCGGCCAGCTGGTACGTCCCGGGTGATGCCGACTATCGCCAGTACTGGTTCACCCCGCCGCCGGCGGCCAACCGCTATGACTATGGCTGGGCGCACTCGCAGCTGTACCCGACGAGCACCGCCCAGAGCGGGTCGCCGTCGACCGGCCACGTGTACGCCTACACCGCGCTGGCGCCCAGCGATACCCACGACTCCGCCTTCGCCGGCGTCGGAGCGTTGTTCCAGCCGAGTGCGACGCTGTCCTACGCCGATGTGTCGGTCGATGCCGACGTAGTGGCGCACTCGAGGATCTGGACGCTGCTCGCGCGGCCCACGCACAACCTCGTGACTGTGCACATCCGCTGCACCGCCTACGTCTGCGTCTGGGAGATCGATCCGGTGACCAGAGCGTGGGAGTTGATGCGGCCCTACGGTTCCCAGACCCTCGTCAACCGGTCCGACACTGGCCTGAGCGGTACCCCGATCCAAACTGTCAACGGCCACTACAGCGGCAACGCGCTGTCGACCCGCGTGCAGGTGCAAGCCGGCCACTCCTACGCGATCGGCTTCCAGGCACAGATCGACATCGATGCCGACGTCCGCGATGCCAACAACCAGCCGTACCAGCGCGGTGACGGTGACGACTGGAAGCTGTGGGCGGACATGTCGTGCGCCGTCTCACAGATCACGATCGGCACCAAGGTGTTGATTCCCTGAGCCATGGACGTCGAGATGCCCGCTCAGCCCGCGGGCATGGGGGTTACATCTGACCCTGACCCTGACGCTGGGGTGCTTAGTGGTCCGGGCCGATCCACACCGACGTGATGTCGAGGAACTCGCCCCAGTCCACGGCGTAGGCCTCGAAGGCGAATGACGCATCAAGAGCGCCCGGCCGAGGCCGGTCGTCGCGGTCGAAGCCGCGCGAGCGGTCGGCGATCACTTGCTCGAGCAACGGTCGCCACGAAGGGTCAAGGGTGCGCGCTGCCCATTTCAGCGCCTGCTGCTTCGAGGCGACCGTCCCGGTTACGAGCGTGCAGAGCACCCGGCAGTAGTTGATCACCAGGTAGCGCTGGCACCAAGCGATGTCGTAGTCGAGCCAGCCACGCAGGCCCGCGCTCAGCTCCGGCAGTTCGCGGCGCGCCTCCGCTCGCAGGTCGTCGGCCCGGACGGGTGCCACGACGAACTCCGGTGCAGGTCCGCACAGCACGAGCCCGTGCTCGCGCAGGACCCAGCGGTGAACCATGTCGTTGCCGTGCTTGTCCCACGTCATCTCCTGATGGCCGTGGTCAATGAACAGCCACTGCCGCCCGACTCCGGCCGGGTCGAGCAAGTCCTCGAGCAGCGCATACGAACCCTCGACATGCTGCGCCCAATGCTCGGAACGAGTGGGCAGCTCGCGATGAAACGCGCGCAGCTGTTGTTCGCCCGACGGCGTGAGCGCCGTGCGCATCACGACGATGAAGTCGACGTCGCTGTGCAGGTCACCCGCACCGAGCGCGAACGACCCCTCGACGTAGGCACCCACCAGGTCGTCGCCGAGAACAGCACGTGCGTGACTGGCAACCTCGGCTGCCACGGCATCCAACTGCTCGTACGGTGTGATAGCCATGACTCCTACAAAACCAGGCTGGGCAAATGAGGAGAACATGACCGAGCTGAGCCGGTTGCCCGCCGAGTTTCCCGTCCCGGCACCCGACGGCGCTGCCGATGCCTGATCTCAACGCACCCGAAGGATTCACTCCGGTCGAGCGACGAAGCCCGTTCCTGGATTTGATCGGCCCGCTGTGGGTGAGCGGGGACCCCGCTGCGCCGGTGTACGGCCTGCAGATCGAGCAGCGCCATGCGAATGCCCGAGGCGACGCTCACGGCGGGGTGCTGATGACGATGGCTGACGTGGTGCTCGGCTACACGGCAGCGTTCAGCCGCGAACCTCCGGTGCGATTGACGACCGCGAGTATGAGCGTCGACTTCGCTGGCTCGGCGCAGGTGGGGGACTGGGTTGAGGGTCGTGCCGATCTGCAGCGGATCGGCCGCTCGCTGGCCTTTGCCAACGCCTACCTCAGCGTGGGTGATCGCCGGATCCTGCGCGCCAGTGCGGTCTTCGCCGTCTCATCGTGACCCTCAGCGACGCTGACGACGTACGGGGGCGCGGGCGCGGGCGCTAATGGGATCCGGTGAGCGACGTCGAGAAACCTGCGTGCGCCACAGGGTCGCCGGCCCTAGGGTCGGCCGGGTGTTTGACGACATCTTCGAGCATCCGCGCTTGGTTGCGATCTATGACGCGCTCGATCCCGACCGCAGCGACCTCGATGTGTACGCCGCCATGGCCGAAGAGTTCAACGCGCAGCGGGTGCTCGATGTGGGCTGCGGTACCGGCACGTTCGCCCTGCTCCTGGCCGAGCGAGGTTTTGACGTGACCGGTGTCGATCCGGCCAGCGGCTCCGTCGAGGCAGCGCGGGCCAAGCCCGGCGCAGATCGGGTGTGTTGGCTCCACGGCGACGCGACGACCCTGCCGCCGATGCAGGTCGACCTCGCGACCATGACCGCCAACGTCGCGCAGGCGATTGTCGCGCCGGACGACTGGCAGGCAACCCTGCGCGGTGTGTATGACGCATTGCGCCCCGGTGGGCGCCTGGTGTTCGAGACCCGGGACCCGGCCCGCCGCGCGTGGGAAGGATGGCAGCGCGACGCCTCGTACGCCGTCACGGAGGTCGACGGCGCGGGCACGGTCGAGACCTGGTTCGACTTGATCGAGGTGAAAGAGCCCTTGGTGACGTTCCGAGCGTCATTCGCGTTCGCGTCCGACGGCCAGACGTTGACCTCGGACTCGACGCTGCGCTTCCGCGAACGCGACGAGGTGCAGGCGACCCTGATCGCCAACGGCTATGTCGTGGACGAGGTCCGCGACGCCCCTGACCGGCCGGGGCGAGAGTTCGTGTTCATCGCGCGACGTCCGGAGTGACCCGGTGCGCATCGAGCGGTTGCACGATGACGAGTTCCACATCGATGACGCCCTGGTGCGCCGCCTCCTAGCCAGCCAGATGCCGCAGTGGGCGGAACTGCCACTGCGCTTGGTCCAGCCGAGTGGCACCGACAACGTCATGATCCGACTTGGCGACGACCTCGCGCTGCGGCTGCCGCGGACCCCCGGGGCGGCGTCGGGCATCACGAAGGAGCAACGGCTCGTTCCGCTCATCGCCGCGCAGGTTCCCGTTGCCGTGCCCGCGCCCGTTGGTTTCGGTGTGCCCGGCGACGGCTATCCCTGGCCGTGGTCGGTATATCCGTGGGTGATCGGCCGAAACCCGCAGCCCGGCGAGGCGGACGTTGGTCTGGCCGGCGACCTGGCTGACTTCGCCAGGGTCTTGCGCGGCCTCGACACCTTCGGGCTCGTCGCCGAGGGCCTGCTGCACTCCTACCGAGTCGACTCGATCCAACTGCGCGACGCGACAACGCGACAGTGCATCGACGAATCCACGGGTTTGATCGACACCGTGCTGGTGATTCAAGTGTGGGATCAAGTCCGACGCGTGTGCGACTTCACCGGACCGCGGGTGTGGATGCATTCCGACCTGCAGCCGGGCAACATCCTCGTATACAAGGGGAAACTCGCCGCCGTCATCGACTGGGGCAGTCTCGCCCTAGGTGATCCGGCTGTCGACTGCATCGTTGCCTGGACCCTCCTGACCCCGGATACACGTATTGCGTTTCGAGACCGGATCGACGTCGATGACGAGACCTGGCGACGCGCTCGTGCCTGGGCGCTGTCGATCGCTCTGGTCGCTCTGCCGTACTACATCCACACGAACGAACAAATCACCGCCTGGGCGCGGTACGCGATAGGCCAGGTAGTCGGTGAGGTCTGCAGTGGAGGGTGATCCGCGCGCATTCCCGCGAGCGGCGGCCGGACCGTGGATGCTGGCGGGATGGACGCTGCCGAATCGGATGACGAACCAGAGCGTGCCGGCTACCGCCGATCGGCTGGCTCACCGCGCGGCGAGGCGCGCCGGCGAGAACTGTTGGATCGAGTCACCAGCGACCTTGCGGTCAACGGCCTGGTGGACTTCTCCCTGCGACGGGCCGCGCGGGCGGCGGGCACCACGCACAAGGTGCTGCTCTACCACTTCGGCGGGGCGGACGACCTGCTCAGGCAGGCGGTCTTCGAGCTCCGCGGCAGACGGATCAGCCGAAGCCTGGCTGCCGCCGGCCAGGAAGCGAGCCGCGACACCCTGGCGGGTCGGGTGCGCGCCCTGTGGCCTGTCCTGACGGGCGCGGAGTCGCAGGTCCTCGATCAAGCGATCGGCCTGGCGATGTACGACGCCGAGCGCTATGCCGAGCTCGGCCGTGGGGCGTCGCGGCAGTACTTGCCCTCGCTGCTGTCGCTGTGCCCGCCGGATTGGAGCGAGCAGCGCAAGGTCGAGGTGTCCGAGATGATCCTCGCTGCCCTGCGCGGCTTCCTCGTGGACTGGCGCATCAGCGGGGACGCTGCGGGGATCGACGCCGGGTTCGCAGCCCTGACGCGCGCGCTGGACCGGGAAGAGGCTGCGACCGAGTAGCCCGGATGGACACGGAAGTGAACCGCGTGGTTCACTTCCGTCGAGGGTCCCTCGTCGACGTGGAGGTCGGTATGTGGTCTATCGAGCGCACAGAGCTTCGTTTCGCCAGCGGCGGCACGGAATGCGCGGCCTGGCACTATCCGGGGACCAATGGCGGTTGTGTCGTCATGGCCGGTGGTTTCGCGGTGCCCAAGGAACCTGCCACTGATCGGTTCGCGAAGCGGTTCAGCGATGCAGGATTCAGCGTCCTCGCCTTCGACTACCGCCACCTCGGCGAGAGCGGTGGGCAACCCCGCCTGGTCTTGCCCGTCGGGGATCAGCTTGCCGACTGGCAGGCAGCAATCGAATTCGCCCGAACGCTGCCCGGAGTCGATCCGGCGAGCATCGCGGTCTGGGGCTTCTCCGCCTCCGGCGGCTATCTGCTGCAGGTCGCGTCTCGCGATCCGCAACTCGCCGCGGCGATCGCGCAGACGCCGAACGTCGACGGCCCGGCCGCCATGCGCAACGCCGCGCGCCACCAGAAGCCGCTCGCGATGCTGCGCTTCACCGGACGAGCTGTTCTCGATGTCCTCGGCAGTCTCGTCGGTCGTGCGCCTCGTCTGGTCGCACTCGCTGATGAGCCGGGTTCCGTCGCGATGCTGACGACACCGGACTCCCTCGACGGCAGTCGGGCGCTGCGTGCGGAGCGCTACCCGCACTGGCAGCAGGCCGTTGCCGCTCGCTCGGCGCTGCGACTGGGTTTCTATCGACCGAGTCGCTACGCGACTGCGGTGCGCTGCCCGTTGCTCGTCGTCGTGTGCGACAAGGATCAGACAACACCCGCCGGCGCGGCCGCGCGCGCAGCTCATCGAGCGCCTCGAGGGGAGCTCGTCCGGCTGTCCGGTGGGCACTACGAGCCGTTCCTGGACGGACATGAGCAGGCCGTCGGGGTGGAGTTGGCCTTTCTGTGCAAGCACTTGCTCGATTCCGCTCTGAGGGATCGGTCCGTCCCCGCGCTGCCCGGCGGCCGACGATCGTGACTGAGATCGAGCTTTCCATCGGCACGATCGACTACGAGGACACCGGTGGCGACGGCCCGGTCGTCGTGCTGTTGCACGGGCTGTTGATGGACGCCTCGCTGTGGGCCGACTCGATCGCCGACCTGTCCGTCGATCACCGCTGCGTGGCCCCGACGCTGCCGATGGGCGCACACCGGCATGCGGTGCACGCTGATGCCGATCTGTCGCTGCCCGCGATGGCCCGGCTGGTCGCGGAGTTGCTCGAGCGCCTCGACCTGAAAGACGTCACCCTGGTCGGTGTCGATACAGGGGGTGCCTTGATCCAGCTCGTCATCTGCGACGGTGCGCCGCGGGTGGCACAGGTGGTGATCGGCTCCTGCGAAGCGTTCGGTAACTTCCCTCCTGGCCTTACCGGCAAGACGCTCGCGCTGACGGCCAGGCTCTCGCCCCGGCTGTTGCGGCTGTTCATGCAACAGTTGCGGTTGCGCGTGATGCGTCGCCTGCCGATCACATTCGGCTGGCTGACCAAGCGGGGCGACGCCGCGACCTCAAGGTGGCTGAAGCCGATCATGACGCGGCGCGATATCAGTCGCGACGCAGTGCGAACGCTGCGCGCGGCTTTCGCGGAACCCGGTCTCATGCGCAAGGCGGCTGACCGCTTGCCGAGCTTCGACCGTCCCGCCCTAGTCGTCTGGGCCACTGAGGACCGCGTGATGCCACTCGAGCACGGCAGGCGGCTGGCCGGCCTCCTCCCGCACGGGCGGCTGATCGAGGTGGCAGACAGCTACACCCTCATCCCTCTGGACCAGCCGGCCCTGCTCGCGCAGATCGTTCGGGACTTCGTCCAAGCATCCGCGAACTCGAGGCGGAACCGATAGCAAGCGCCGACCCGTATCACTCCCATCGACAAGCAACACCCAACGATGGGAGCGACCATGAAGGTGAAAGCAGTACGCGCCGGTGTCCTCGTCGGCGCAGCGGCCCTGGCCGTCGGCGGCGTGAGCGCGGCCTCGGCCGCGCCCAGCACGACGTCTCACGACCACGCGAGCTTCGCCTTGCAACGCTCGGCGGCCTCGGTCAAGGCGGGGTGCCTGGTGAACGCCAAGGCCAAGGTCAGGGTCAGGAACGTGGGGCCGGTCGAGATCATGACGATCGAGGCGTCCGGGCTGCCCAAGAACACCGACTTCGACGTGTTCGTCACCCAGTTACCCAACGCGCCGTTCGGCATCTC
>JBDTXT010000010.1:0-17841 GCA_040006035.1 Pseudonocardiales bacterium
CGTCGTCGCACCTGATCGATCGCATCACACGACGTCGCCGGGCCGGCATGCCCGCTCGACGCGGGCCGACCGAGCGCCTAGGCCCCTTGCGGTGCCGGCCGCCGCGCCCAAGCACGCCTGGGTCCGCCCGTACCTCACCCGGCTGGTCATCAGTGACTTCGCGGCCGCGGCGGTGGCGGCGACGGTGGCCTACCTGGTCCGGCTGCCCGAGGGCACCGCGGCCGCGGCCGGCTTCAGTCACCATTACGTGCCGGCCAGCCTGGCGCTGCCTCTCCTGTGGCTTATGGCACTCAGCGCGTCGGACGCCTATGACCGGCGCATCCTCAGCGTGGGCCCGGACGAGTTCCAGCGGACCGGTCGGGCCCTGCTGGTCGCGATGGCCGCGGTCGGCTTCGCGTCCTACGCCCTTCACGCCAACGTCGCCCGCGGCTACGTCGTCATCGCCCTGCCCTTGACCGCCGCCCTCACCGTCGGCGGCCGTTACCTGGTCCGCAAGGCCCTGCATCGCGCGCGCGTCCGCGGCTCCGTCCGCACCGCTGTCGTCGCGGTGGGCGATGCTGAGTCGGTGGCCGACCTCGCCACCCGCATGCACGCCGAGAGCTACATCGGCATGCGCGTGGTCGGCGCCTGCATCCCGCGCCGCGAGCTGACCGACAGCGCCGCGCTTCAGTGCCTGGCCGAGGTGGGCGTCACCCCGCTCGGTGATCTTGACTCGGTGGTCACCGCGGTGTCGCGATCCCAAGCTGACACGGTGGCGGTGACGTCCTCGCACGAGATGACGCCGCGGGCACTGCGGGCGATCTCGTGGCAACTCGAGCGCACCGACGCCGACCTCGTCGTTGCCCCGGGTCTGGTTGAGGTGGCCGGGCCCCGCCTGCACATCCGCCCGCTCACCGGCCTGCCCCTGCTGCAGGTCGAGAAGCCGGAGTTCGCCGGCGCCCGACGGGTGGTCAAGGGACTGGCTGACCGGGCCGCGGCAGTGTTCGGAATGCTGGTGCTCAGCCCGCTGCTGCTCACCGTCTTCTTTCTGATCAAAGCCAGCAGCCAAGGACCCGCGTTCTTCCAGCAGACCCGCGTAGGCAAGGACGGGCGCGAGTTCACCATGTGGAAGTTCCGCTCGATGTACGTCGATGCCGAGCAACGCCTGGCCGACCTCGTCGCCCACAACGAAAACAGCGACGGCCTGCTGTTCAAGATGCGCGATGATCCCCGAGTGACGTCGATCGGGCGCTTCATCCGCCGCTACTCGATCGACGAGCTGCCTCAACTCATCAATGTCCTCAACGGCACGATGTCGCTCGTCGGGCCCCGGCCACCGCTGCCGCGTGAGGTCGCGCAATACCCGTCCGATGTGCGGCGGCGCCTACTGGTGCGTCCGGGCCTGACCGGCCTGTGGCAGGTCAGTGGTCGGAGCGACCTGTCCTGGGAAGAAACCGTCAGGCTGGACCTGCGCTACGTCGAGAACTGGTCGCTCGGCCAAGATGCGCTCATCCTCTGGAAGACCGCGTCGGCCGTTATGCGGGGCTCCGGCGCCTACTAACGCTTCGAAGAGCTCTACTCCCAGCCTGGGCTCACGCCCTGGGCTCACGCCCAGGGCTCACGCCCAGGGGCTTCAAGTACCCAGCGATAAGATCACCGTGCGGCTCGGCACTCGGACACGACCGCAACGGCGGAGGAGATCGACGCAGAATGATCAGCGATGCGGAGTTGGCGGCTGCCTTGGCTCGAGAGGCGGGTTGCCTGCTCGTCGAGGTCAGGCGCGACCGCGCAGCCGGCGTTGGCAGTGCCGACGAGCGTAGCGATGCCCTGCTGGCGAAGGTGTTGGCCGAGCACCGCCCGGGTGACGCGATCCTGTCGGAGGAGCTGGCCAGCACTGGTGATCGGCTCGCGGCAGAACGGGTGTGGATCATCGATCCGCTCGACGGGACTCGAGAGTACGGCGAGCCGGGACGAACAGACTGGGCCGTCCATGTTGCTCTCTGGAACTCGGGAGACCTCACGGCCGGAGCCGTGGCGATCCCGGATCGCGACGAGGTGTGGGGAACGCGGGACGAGGTGGGTCCGCCCGTCGGTAGACCCATCCGACGCATCGCCGTCTCCCGTACGAGGCCACCGGCCTGGGCGTTACGGGTGGCCGAAGAGCTCGGCGCGCAGATCGTGCCGATGGGCTCGGCCGGCGCCAAAGTCGCAGCAGTGCTTCGCGGAGACGTCGACGCTTACTTGCACGACGGTGGTCAGTATGAGTGGGACTCCGCCGCGCCCACTGTTGTCGCGCGCCACTATGGCTACTTTGCGGCCCGGGCCGACGGCGGAAGCCTTGGATACAACAAGCCCAACCCGTACCTTCCGGATCTGGTCGTCTGCCCGCCGGCCGCAGCTGAGGACTTATTGACGCACATCCGTCGCCACCGAGTGGAAGAGCCGCTCACCGGGCCGCTGGTAGGGGGTACAGCGACGTGAACGAAACACCTGCCGTCACCGGTCCTGACTACCGGCTTAACCAGCTCCAGACGCTCGAGGCCGAGGCGATCTTCATCGTCCGCGAGGTCGCCGCCGAACTCGAGCGGCCGGTCCTGTTGTTCTCGGGCGGTAAGGATTCCATTGTCATGCTGCATCTGGCTCGCAAGGCGTTCGCTCCGAGCCCCATCCCGTTCCCCGTCATGCACATAGACACGGGCCATAATTTCCCAGAGGTTCTCGAGTTCCGAGACTGGCAGATCGCCGCGCTTGGGGTGAATTTGATTGTCGCCTCGGTCCAGGACGCTATCGAACGCGGACTGGTCCGCGAGGAGTCCAACGGGTCACGCAACCGGATCCAGACGCCGGTGCTGCTTGAGGCGATCGAGAAACACGGCTTCACCGCGCTGTTCGGCGGAGCCCGCCGCGACGAGGAAAAGGCGCGCGCCAAGGAGCGGGTCTTTTCCTTCCGTGACGAGTTCGGTCAGTGGGATCCGAAGAATCAGCGGCCCGAACTCTGGAATCTTTACAACGGCCGAATCAATTCCGGCGAAAGTATTCGAGTCTTTCCGCTATCGAATTGGACAGAGCTCGACATCTGGGGCTACATCACTCATGACAAGATCGGCTTGCCCAGCATCTACTACGCCCACGAGCGGGAGGTGTTCGAACGCAACGGCATGCTCTTCGCGGTGAACGAGTTCTGCCGCCCCCGCGCGGGTGAGGCCACCTTTACCGAGCGAGTGCGCTACCGCACGGTCGGAGATGCCACCCTCACCGCCGCCGTGCGTTCAGACGCCGACACCGCGGAGAAGGTGATGGCCGAGATTGCCGTGACGCGGCTGACCGAACGGGGCGCGACCCGCGGTGACGACCGGGTCAGCGAGGCAGCGATGGAAGACCGAAAGAAGGAGGGCTACTTCTGATGCGTGGCGACCTGCTGCGCTTCGCCACTGCTGGATCGGTCGATGACGGCAAGAGCACTCTTATCGGCCGGCTTCTGTATGACACGAAGACGCTGTTCGACGACCAGCTGGCGGCGGTCGAGCGAACCAGCGCCGCGCGCGGCGACGAACATACGGACCTGGCGTTGGTGACCGACGGCCTGCGGGCCGAACGGGAGCAGGGGATCACCATCGACGTGGCCTACCGCTATTTCGCTACGCCGCAGCGCAGCTTCATGATTGCCGATACCCCCGGTCATATTCAATACACCAGAAACATGGTCACGGGGGCGTCCACCGCCGATCTGGCCATCATCCTCATCGACGCGCGCAAGGGTTTGCTCGAACAAAGTCGACGGCACGCTTTCCTCGTATCGCTTCTGCGCGTGCCCCACATAATTGTCGCCGTGAACAAGATGGACCTCGTCGATTACTCGGCCGACGTCTTCGACCGGATTAGGGAGGACTTCACCGCCTTCTCCACCAAGCTCAGTGCGCCAGACGTGGAATTCATCCCTATCTCTGCCCTGCACGGCGACAATGTGGTCGATCGGTCGGTCAACATGCCGTGGTACCAGGGTCCGTCTCTGCTGCATCACCTGGAGCACGTCCACGTGGCCAGTGATCGAAACCTCGTCGACGTGCGCTTTCCCGTACAGCTGGTGTTGCGACCTCGCTCCACAACGGGCCTCGACTACCGTGGCTACGCCGGCACGGTCGCGGCTGGAGTCCTGAAGCCGGGCGACGAAATAGTTGTATTGCCGAGTGGCTTCAGGTCACGCATCGCAGCTATCGACACGACGGACGGTCAAGTCGAGGAGGCTTACCCGCCTATGTCGGTGACGGTCCGGCTGACCGGTGATCTCGACATCTCCCGCGGCGACATGATTGCCCGCCCGCACAACCAGCCGGACGCGACGCAGGACGTCGACGCGACGGTCTGCTGGATGGACGACCGCAGCGAGCTGATGGCCGGCCGCAAGTATGTGCTTAAGCACACGACGCGGTCGGTACCCGCTCTGGTGACGGAGCTGCACTACCGGATGGACGTCAATACCCTTCACCGCGACGAGACGGCTGACGCGCTGGGCCTCAACGACATCGGCCGCATCCGCCTGCGGACCCAGCAGCCGGTCTTTCTCGACCCCTACTCACGCAACCGCCAAACCGGCGGTTTCGTCCTCATCGACGCCCAGACGAACGCCACCGTGGCGGCCGGCATGGTCGTCCCGGGCAGCTCAGCATGAACGTTCGCCGTCGCCTCGCTCGGCGGGCTTTGTCGCGGCGGCCCCGCCTGCTTTCCACGGACATAGCGCAAGGGCCGTGGTGAGAACTCCCTACGGCGACGTCCCCGATCGACTCGTTCCGGACATGTCCATGGCCGAGATGCACGACTACCTGCGCCGCCCGGTCAGCCGGCGCGGAATTCTGACCGCTGCCGCGGCTGGAGCGGCAAGCCCCCTGTTGATCTCTCGAGTCGGCCACGCCGATGCCCTGGGCCCGGTCGGATCGCGCCGACTGTCCTACGGCGCTGACCCGACGACCCAGATGGTGGTGTCGTTTACGGTCCCCGGACCGTTCGGCAGCGCGCTAATAGAATACGGCTTCACAGCACCCCTCGGCTCGACCGTTCCGGCCCAGGACCAAGCCGCCGCGGGGTCGACCAGTCGTTACGGCACCGCCCTTATATCGGGCCTGCGGCCGAATACGCAGTACGCCTACCGGGTCCGGGTGGACAACCAGGTCAGCCGGCTCGGCTTGTTCCGTACGGCGCCCGCCGCGGAGGGGCCGTTCACGTTCACCGCGTTCGCCGACCAGGGAATTACCGCGATGGCCGCACGATCAGTTGCTCAGATCCGAGCGGTGAAGCCGGCGTTCCACCTGGTCGCTGGAGACCTGTGTTATGCCGACAGCACTGGCCTTGGTGTCGCTCCCGACCCGATTCATCCGTCGGTCTGGGACAGCTGGTTGCAGCTGATCGAGCCCCTAGCCGCAGAGACTCCATGGATGGTGGCCGCGGGGAACCATGAGATGGAACCGGGCGCCGGTGAGAACGGGTACGGAGGCATGCTGGCCCGGCTGGCGGTTCCCGACAACGGGGCCGACAAGTGTCCGACGACGTACTCCTTCCGCTATTCCAACGTCGGGTTCATCGCCCTAGACAGCAACGACGCCTCGTACGAGATCCCAGCGAACTTCGGCTATTCGGGCCTGACCCAGCGCGCGTGGTTGGAGCGCACGCTGGCAGATATGCGCTCGCCGGACTCGGGAGTGGATTTCATCGTTGCGTACTTCCACCATTGCCCGTACGCGACCAACGGTGCGCACGGTTCCGAGGGTGGCGTGCGCGAGAAGTGGGTCGCCCTGTTCGACAAGTACGAGGTCGATTTGTCCATCAGCGGTCATAACCACTGCTACGAGCGCACTCGAGCTATCCGGTCCGGGGTGGCTACCAACGAGGCGACCGACGTTGTAAATTCCAAAAACGGGACCACGTACCTCACCGTCGGTGGCGGCGGACGCGAAATCAACAAGACCTTCCTGGCCGGGGCGACCAAAACCCGGGTGTCCTACAGTCCCCGTAGGAACCGGGTCGAGAATGCCGACTGGTCGGTGATCCGTAGCGCAACTCACTCGTTCCTCGTCGTCGATGTGAAGCCGGCGAGAACCGGGACGGAGAGCACCATGTCCCTGCGGATTGTCAGCACGATGAACGGCTCGGTCCTCGACCACTTCATCCTGCAACGCACCAGTACGCACGCCGTGTCCGATCCGACTCCGATAATCCCGAACGCAGGCGCGGGCGGCACCGACGCGACCGCACCGCTGGCGATCGGCGGACTTGCCTTGGCCGCCGCGGCCGCCGCCGGCACCGTGGGCTACCGGGCACGGCGCCACCACCACGGATCCGGCTGGTAGGTAGGACGCATGGTCCACCTATTGAGCCACCGTGACAGCCAACCTACCGCGGGTAGCCGAAAGAGTGCGGAGCCGAATGGCTCTTATGCAGTCTTGCCCGTATGCTTCGCGTACGCCAGCGTCATCGGCGTCGCGTCGGGAGCACGTCCGCGCGTCCAGTCACGGGGGGCTGGACAATATGCGCGGTTGCGCCGGCGCCGACTGGGTTGAGGTAGGTCACCATGAACACGGTCCGTGATCGCATATCTATTGTCGGTGCTGGTGGGCACATCGGGTTACCATTGTCCGTGGTGCTGGCGGAAGCCGGTTTCGACGTTTACGGAATCGACAGAAGTTCGGAGCTTAACTCGCGTCTGAATCAGGGTGAGATTCCATACGTCGAACACGGCGCTCAGCCGTTGATGAACCGGGCGCTGAGCCGGGGAAATCTACGTTTCACCGCGGACGACAGCAGTCTTGCAACGTCGGACGTAATCGTCGTCATTATCGGTACACCGGTTGACGACAACCTAAATCCGCGTATCGATCCACTGATCGAGGTGATGAAGCGGCATGCGTCTCGCATGCCGCACGGACAGCTCATCGTGTTGCGGTCCACTGTCTCACCGGGCACGACCGAGCTGCTACGCGCCGTGCTCGAGACGGGTAGCGGGACGAAGGAAGGTGAGGGCTTTTTTCTCGTCTTCGCACCCGAGCGGGTCCTGCAGACTCGCGCAGTCGAAGAAATCCAGTCCCTGCCACAGCTGGTCGGAGCATTCTGCGACGCGAGTTTCGACCGGGCGTCGTCCTTCTTCTCCCGCTTCGTCAGTCGCCGGACCATCCGACTTACGCCCGTAGAGGCGGAGTTGGGCAAGCTGATCACGAATATGTCCCGCTATGTATCCTTCGCCTTGGCCAATGAGTTCTACATGATCTGCGACTCCCACGGGGCAAACGCTCACTCCGTCATCGCCGCGTGCAACGAGGACTACCCGCGGCTCGATCTACCTCGGCCTGGGCCGAACGTAGGCGGCCCGTGCTTGTACAAAGATGGCTATTACCTGACCGAGAAGATTCAATTTCCGGAGATCATCGCCAATTCGTTCAAGATAAATGAAAGTGTACCCCGGTATCTACTCGAAAAAGTTCGGGCCGTTGCGGACCTCAAACGTGTCGGAGTTCTGGGTCTCGCGTTCAAGGCCAATTGTGACGACACTCGGAATAGCTTGAGCTACAAGTTGATCAAGCAGGTCAAAGGTATGCATGCTGAGCCGATAGCGGTCGATCCGTACGTTCCTCAGTTCGCCGATCCAACGCACTTGAAGGGGGTCGACGCCCTCTTCTTGATGACACCGCACGACGAGTTCAAGAACTTGCCGGAATGGCTCACCATCGTCGACAATCCGAATTGTATTGTGGTCGACATGTGGAATTTCTGGACGGAAACGTCAGCACTCTCGCATGACGGCGTGTATCGCGCCGGAAATGTCCAATCGGAATCTCCAATGTCTCTCATCGACTAGAAAAGGTGTCCTAGGAATGCGCGTGTTGGTCACAGGTTCGGAAGGTTCGCTCATGCAGGAGGTGATTCCGCATCTCCTCGACCATGGCCACGATGTTGTGGGCGTCGACAGCTTCTTCCGCCACGGCACAATTGACCGAGATCGCAACTACGAACTGATCGAGGGTGATCTCGTCGATCCGGCGGTGGTCGCGCGGACGGTACGCGGGGTAGACGGGATCATCCAGGCCGCGGCTCGGATTTTCGGCGTGAGTGGCTTTCACCAGTTCCCTGCCGACATCCTCAGCCACGACATCACCCTCCACCAGAACGTCCTGTGGGCGGCCAAGGATCTCGGCATTGAAAAGGTGGCTTACATCAGCTCCTCCATGGTCTTCGAGCGGGTCGAGCACCACCCGAGCAAGGAAGAGGACGTCTTCGAGGCGCAGATTCCCGCCACGGACTACGGTTTGTCGAAGTTGACCGGAGAGCGGCTGTCTTTGGCCTTCCAGCAGCAGTACGGCTTGAATTACGTGATCTGGCGTCCGTTCAACATCATCACTCCGCACGAGAAGGCGGAAACCGAGCAGGGCATCAGCCACGTCTTCGCCGATTTCATCAGGTTGATTATCTCCGAGGGCCGTAACCCCATTCCGGTTCTCGGTGACGGTTCTCAGGTGCGCTGCTTCACGTGGATCGACGACGTCGCGTCGACCATTGCCAAGTGGAGCTTCGATTCCGCCACCGACAACGAGATTTTCAACCTCGGCAATCCCGAGCCGACGAGCATGAAACAACTGGCTGATATCATCTATGAAGAAGGTCAGGAGCTTGGGCTCATCCCGCGCTCGGACCGTCCGCTCGAAATCGAGCCTCAGGCGATCTTCGGTGACGACGTCAAGATTCGCGTCCCCGATGTCACGAAGGCCGAGTCCCGGCTCGGCTTTAAGCCGACGAAGAACACCCGCGAATCGGTTCGGGCCTGCCTGGCCTCCCTGCTGAGCCATGAGTAACCGGACCGTCGGGGAAGGCACCAGGTCCCTGCCACCGGGGGTGCAACGAGATTTATCCAGGTTCACCGGATCGGGTTTCGATGACGGTCGTCCGTTCTGGGTGCAAGCCGCCTGGTTTGCCGTGCTGAACACCGTCTTCATGGCCTGGTGGTGTCCAGCCACACTACGAGTGCGTCTCTTGCGTCTCTTCGGAGCGACAGTCGGGAAACGTGTACTTATCCGTCATCGGGTCCGGGTGAAGTGGCCGTGGAAGCTGACCATCGGTGACGATGTATGGATCGGCGAGGGGGCGTGGCTGATCAACTCGGAGTCGGTGACCATCGAGGACGATGTCTGCCTCTCCCAGGAGGCCTTTATCTGCGACAGTAGCCACGACCCAAGCGACCCAGCGTTTGAACTTCTTCAGTCACCGATCCGTCTCTGCCAGGGCTCCTGGGTCGCCTCGCGGGCGATGGTGTTGCGCGGAGTGACCGTTGGGCCGGGTGCCGTTGTCGGCGCTGGTGCGGTGATCCGCAAGAACTACGGAGCTCCGGGCAGGTCAGCACCGGTCGACTGACCGGCCGGTGCCGGCCGTGGTGGTCAGGCGATAGGCACGAGCCGGTGGGCAGGCAGCAGGCCGATGAGGAGGCAGCGGTGCGCATCGTGCAGATCGTGACTCTGGTCAGCCGGCGCGGCGTGTTCGGAGGCCCAACGACCGTGGCCCTGGCCCAACTTCGCGAGCTGCGACGAATTGGCCACGACGTGGTATTGCTCGGCCTTCGGGACGGCGCCGACGATGCGGACGAGGTCGAAGGTGTCCCGGTGCAGCTCTTCCGGGATTATCAAGTGGTTCCGGCAGCCGGTTTACTCGGTCGATTGCACCCGCGTCTCCTGGCGGCATTGTGGCGCGCGGTCGCTCGAGCCGACGTGGTCCACGTTCACGTCGGCCGTGATCTGGTCTCCCTGAGCGCACTGCTGATCTGCCGCGTTCGGCGACGTCCGTACGTCACTCAAACCCATGGCATGGTGATGCCGCGGGAGTCGCTCGTTGCCCGGCTGTTCGACGTGGCATTGCGGCCGCTGCTGCGCGGGGCGCGGTACAGGTTCGTCCTGACCGACAGTGAGGCGGAAGGGCTGGGACAGGTCGTTCCCGGCGCACCGACGACTCGCCTGGCCAACGGTGTTCTCGTGCCTGTCGGTCCAGCGCGGTCGATCGACGCGCCGCCTATGGTTACGTTCTTGGCTCGGCTTCACCCCCGTAAGAGGGTCGGCACGTTCCTCGACGTCGCGACCGAACTTGCCGCCCGAGGAGTCGTGGCTCGGTTCTGCGTCTACGGGCCCGACGAGGGTGATCTACCTCAGCTGCGCCGCGGGATCCAGCGCCTCGCGACCCTTACCCCACCGGTTTACGTGTCGTACGGAGGTGCATTGAGCCATGAAGCCGCGGTCGAAGCGTTGGCCGACAGCGACGTGTACGTACTTCCTAGTGTCAACGAACCGTTCCCCATGACCGTGCTGGAGGCGCTGGCCCAGGCGACGCCGTCGATATTCGTGGACACGTGCGGCTTGGCTCCCCTCCTGCCCAACCGCAGAGGCGCGGTAATCACCGACGGCAGCGTCGAACAGTTGACGTCCGCGGTCGCCGTACTTGTCGCCGATCCCGCGCAGTGGGCGGAGGCTTCCCTCGATGCCCGCAGCGCAGTCACCGAGCAATTCTCGGTCGGCGCCGTGGCCGACACCTTGCTGGCTGCGTACGACGACGCGCTGTCGGCCCGGCTCACCGCTCGCTCGTCGCTCGCGACCGCCTTCAGTTTCGGTTCATGGCGGCGCCCAGGAGACGGCTGACGCGACTCAGGCCAGCCGACATACTCAGCTCACTCTCGGCATAGGCCCGACCGGCCCGGCCCATCGTGGCCGCGCCGGCCGGGTCGTCCCTCAGAACGCGTATCGCGGCGAGCAAAGCGCTCGCGTCTTCCGGCGGCACGACGACACCGGCGCCGGCCCGACGTACCTCGTTGGCCGTTCCGCCCTCGACCGCGACCGAAGCCAACACCGGCTGCGCGGCGGCGAAGTACGAAGTCAGCTTGCTCGGCAGGCTCATGTCGAGAACCGAACCGCGCTGCGTGACGGCGAGCGCATCAGCCGCGGCCAGGACATCGGGAAAGTCGTCGTCGTCAACGGAATCCTCGAAGGTGAGGTTGCTCAGTCCGGTCGCGCTGGCCTTCAGGAACGCCTTCTGATTACCGTCGCCGAGCAGGACGAAGCGCAGGTTTGGCTCGTCGGCGACTGCCGCGCGGGCGGCCCCGACGATCACATCGAGTCCCTGCTTGAGACCCATGTTGCCGGCGTGCAGCACGATGAAGTCCTCCGGCCGCCAACCGAATCGGAGGCGGATCGCCTCTCGTGGTTGCGAGGCGGAGCGGATGTGGCTCCAATTTGGGACAACATGGATCCGCGCCGGATCCACTCCGAGGCCGACGATCCGCGGCGTGAAGCTTGCGTGCACGACGCCGATGGCGTCGGCGGCACGAAGAACGCGGCCTTCCAGTAACTCCGTTGCCCGGGCCACCCGACTTCCACCGCTGATTCCGCTTTGCGCGGCCGCCGCGCCCATCAGGTCCTGGACGAAGACCGCGTTCGGTACGTGCGCCCGGCGGGCGATCGATTGGCCGAGGGCGGCCGCGGCCAGGCTCGGCGAGACCACGAGAACTACGTCTGGCCGCACGCGGGCGCGGGTGAGCACCCCGTTGAGCAGGAAGGTCCCCTCGTACGCTCCCCGCCGCAGGGCGGATTGCCGGCGCGGGACATAGTGTCGAAGACGTCGGAGGTCCACGCCATTGCGTGTCTCGCGGGTTCGGAGGCGGTAGCGGAACTCGGGCGCCACCAGCCAGGACGGATAGTGCGGCACGCCGGTGATCACCTCGACGTGATGGCCCGTTGCGGCTAGGTGCTCGGCGATGTGTCCAACGTAGGGGCCTATGCCGGTGTGTTCGGGCGGATAGTTGATGCTGGTGATGAGGACCCGAGACCGTGCGGGAAGATCCTTGGGCGTGGTCGGAGGCCAGTCCACAGCGAGTCAGCGTGCCACACCAGCTTCTGTATGGGGCTGAACGCCGCGGTGGGTGCTCGTGCCACTGACCGGCATGGGTGCGTGATGTCACTTACTATTTGTGCGAAGACCGAAGCCGAGCCCTTCCGGGAGGGATCGTCGCCATGTCGGAGACTGGAGCAGCATGACGGACCCTCGATCGCGCAACCTGCGGGGGTCGGAGGACGGCGACCTACCGGACTCCTTCCTCACGGTGCTGCGTCGACGCGGGGGCTGGGTGATAGCCGGTCTCGTGGTCGGCATTCTGCTGGCGGCCGGTTATCGACAGCTGAAGCCGCCGACCTACATCAGCACGGCCAGCGTGTCGCTTCGGGCGGTCACGACTGATCCGTTCACTGCCAACCCCGGTGATGTCAGCAAGGCCTTCAGCATGCAGACGGAACGTGCGATCGCCCACTCGGCCGTCGTGGCCACGCGCGTGCAGAAACTGGTCCCTACAGACCGGTCGACTCGAGACCTGCTCGCCGACCTGAGCGTGACGAATCCGGCCAACACCCAGATTTTGAAGATGGCCTATCGGTCCGGTAGCCCGGAGGCCGCCCAGGCCGGTGCGAATGCCTTCGCAAACGCATACCTGGCCTATCGCTTGGCCAAGACGACCGATCAGGTGGCCAAGACGGTCAACAACTTGCAGATCAGCATCACCGCGCAGCAGCAACGGATCGACAGGCTGGTGACGAAGTTGGCCAAGGCCACCCCGGCCCAAACCCAGGCGATCAACAATCAGCTCGGAACCGTCCTCGGCACCGTCACATCGGCTCAACAGCAGGTCGACGCCTTGAAGGCACTGGACACCACCCCGGGCTACGTGACCCAGGCCGGTTCAACCTCGATCGCAGCCGGTCGTTCGCCGGTGTTGCCGCTGATCGCTGGTGCCCTCGTCGGTCTGGTCGGCGGGCTGATCGCGGCCCGACTGCGCGAGGCGGGCGACTCGAGAGTGTGGCGCGTCTCGGAAGCGGCGGACCTGCTCGCATCGCCCGCCCTGTCGACCCGCCCGCTTGTACTGAATCACGGCGGCCGCGGTCCCAATTCGGCCCCGGTTCTCGACGATCTGTCCCCGGACCAAGCCGAGGGCTTTCGTACGGTCGCGCTGATCCTGCTCCACCGGACGTCCTATGACGCCGGCACACAGTCACTCGCGGTGCTTTCTCCGCGGGCGCGCGATGGTCGGACCCAGGTGACGGCGCGACTGGCGTTGGCTTTTGCCGACCTGGGGCGCAACGTTCTTGCCGTATCGGCCGACTTCGTGCGCCCCGGCCTCGGCCGGTTCTTCGCGATCCCCGAGTCGCCGGGTCTGGTGGAGAAGGTCGACGACCAAGTGCGCCTCGAACTCGATGCGCCACCACTGCCCGACCACCCGCGCCTGACCATTGTTCCCAGCGGCGACGCCTCTGTCGGCCGTACCAGCCTGCTCGCCGAGCTCGACCGGTTGGGCGACCTGCTCGGTCGTCAGCGCCGCGGTGGGCGGGTGGTCTTCGTTGACACGCCTGCCTTGTTCGAGGCGGCCGATACGCTCGTCCTGGCCGAGACGCTCGACGCGGCGTTGGTGGTCGTCTCGATCGGCCGGACGACCCGTGCCGAGATGCGGCGGATGCGGCTCACCCTCAACTCTTTCGATGTGCCGATCGTCGGGGTGGTGCCGGTCCGTGCTCAGAGTCGGTGGCGGCTGCCGTCCTGGCCCGGGCGCCGCAGGGGCAAATCGGCCCAGGATCCGGTCACTTCCGGGATCGACGGCGATCTACCGAACAACGGCGTGGAGCTGTCCGCTCCTGTCCCAGCCAGCGGTGCCGCGCAGCCGCCCGAGTCGCAAGTGGCTCGGAATCTGAAGAAGCCACAAAGCCTCAGGGTCTCCGCCGGCATCGACGCCGAGCCGGCGCCGGCTGGAAGGAACCGAGGTAGCGCCGGCGGCGACGACGAAGCACCTCCCGAAGATCGGGGTGCCCTCGGCGCCGTTGCCGATGAGCAGTACCCGACCGTCGAGTCAGCCGCCTCATTCGGCTCCGCCGGCGCCGAACCAGGCCACGAACAAGCGGCGGAACGTCGCCGTGATCCGTCCCGGCGGCTGCGCAACGCCCGGTCCCGTGCCGGTCGAAGAGTGATGCCCGCGCCCAGCCGTTACGATCGGATTGATCGCGCCGCAGTTCGACGTCGATGAGCGGCGTTACCGATTTGTGACCCAAACTGGTTAAACCATACTTGGTGATCACCGTTATGATCCCGTACACGACGGTCGGGGGATCGTCGCATACGGGGGAACTTCATGAACGGGTTCCAAGCTCGATTAGCTGCGCCTGCGGTGGCTGTGACTGTCCTGGCCCTTCAAGCCCTAGCGGTGATCGCAGCCGAGCCGGCGCGAGCCGCGACCGTCGTCCCGACCGTGGCCGGAACGGCCGCCACGACCTACCAGACGAACGGCATCGCCTGGGCCGTCGGCTACGCGAACGGCGTTGTTTACGTCGGCGGGACGTTCACCAGTGTGCGTCCGGCTGGTTCTGCGGCTGGCAGCAACGAAGTTACGCGCAACAATCTTGCCGCGTTCGACGCGTCCAGCGGCGCCCTGTTGCCCTGCGCCCCGTCCGTGACGGCCGGCGGCGGCACCGCCACCGTGCGAGCCCTTACCGCGTCGGCCGACGGATCGACCCTTTACGTGGGTGGCTACTTCAGCAGCATCGGCGGTACGGGGCGCTCCAACCTGGCGGCGATCAACACCGCGTCCTGCACGCTGACTCCGGCCTTCGCCCCGGCCGTGAATGCCACCGTGCGGGCGGTGGCGGTCAACGCCGGCAGCGACGTGTATTTCGGTGGCGACTTCCACACAGTGAACGGCCAAACCCGCAACCTCGTCGCCGCGGTGACGACGACGGGTGCGGTAACAGCCTTCAATCCGGATGCGGCAGCGCCGGCCAACGACCCTCGGTTCACCTCGATGCGAGCGCTGACCGTCGTCGCTGACAACAGCGCGGTCGTGCTCGGTGGCGACTTCGACTACCTCAAGGGCGCCTTCGTACACCGCTTGGCCATGGTCGACCCGGTGACCGGCGCGGTGACCCGCACGTTCGGAACATTCATCGACACTTCCTCAGCGGTGAAGGCTCTGACCCACGATGCCAACAACTTCTACCTCGGGGCCGAGGGCACTGGGGGCGGGGTGTTTGACGGCCGGGCGGCGATCAATTCGACTACCGGTGCGGTGGTGTGGCGGGACAACTGCCTAGGCGCCACACAGGCCCTGCTGGTCTCCGGCGGCACCCTCTACAGCGCCTCGCACGCGCATAACTGCAGCACTACGCCCGGCGGCTACCCGGACGGGTCGCGCCATCACCTGCTGGCTCAGGCGACGAGTGACGCGACGATTCAGCATTGGTTCCCGAACACCAACGACGGCATCGGCGAAAACCTCGGCCCGCGTGCCCTGGCCATGAGCCCCGACGGTGCGCTGTGGGTGACCGGTGAATTCACCACCGTCAACAACGTGGCCCAGCAGGGTGTCACGCGATTCCCGCCGCGCCCGGTGCGTAATGTGCCATACGCTCCGGTGCCTAGCCTGGCTAGCTACAAGGCCGGGCAGGTACTGGTCCGCTGGAAGACCGTAGCCGACCTCGACGACGCGGCTCTGACCTATCGCGTCTATCGCGACAATGTCATCGTGGCGACGCTCAGCGCGGAATCGGCGTTCTACAACCGACCGAACCTGGTTTTCGCGGACAGCGTTACGCCGGGTTCGACGCATAGTTACAAGTTGGACGTCAGCGACGCAAACGACACCAGCATCCCAGGGGGAGTGCGCAGTATCGCCGCCGCGACCACGTCCTCGGCCTACTTCTCCGCGGTAACCGCCGACCACCCGACGACGGTCTGGAGGATGGACGACCCGTCGGGTACGTACGCGGCGGACTCGACCGGCTCGGACGCCGGACTGATCCCGACCTCGGGAGTCACCTTCTCCCAAGCCGGCGCGACATCGGACGGCAACTTGGCGATGACCTTGAGCGGAGCGCAGGCATCGTTTCAGGGCAACAACCGTCAGCAGGGACCGACTAGCTACTCGACCGAGCTGTGGTTCAAGACGACCACCGGGGCGGGAGGGTTGCTGATCGGATTCGGCGACTCCTCCCGTACCAATAACGGCACTGGACGTAGCGGCAACTACGACCGGAACGTGTACATGACCAACGCCGGCCGCCTGATCATGGGCACCTACGTCAACGGTTTCCGGACGATCACGTCGCTGGCTAGCTACAACAACGGCCAGTGGCACCACGTCGTCGCCACGCTTGGCGGCGCTGGCATGGCGCTTTACGTCGACGGCGCGCTGGTCGGCGCAAATGCCAACACCGCGGCTCAGAGCTACGCCGGGTACTGGCACGTGGGATCGGACAACCTGAACAGCTGGCCATCGCGCCCGACCTCGCAGGGCTTCGCCGGCACGATCGACGATGTCTCCATCTACCCGATTCAGCTCAGCGCGGCGCAGGTGAAAAACCACTTCACCGCCCGCTGAGCGCTCACTCACGAGGACCGGCCGAGGCCGGGCCCGGCGTGCGGTGGTCGCTAGGCCAGCGTTACCTCCTTTCGCCGCACGCTTCATGAGACTGCGGCCCCGTCGTCGAACAAAGGAACAAGCATGGGCCCCGTCCGTACTGTCCGCGGACCTATCGTCACGGCGCTCACCCTGGGCGTCACCACACTGGTCGGTTTCGCCTTGGCCGTGCCGGCGGAGGCGGCCACCGTCGTACCTACGGTAAGAACGACGGCGGCCAGCACGTATCAGACCAACGGCATTGTCTGGGCCCTGGCCTACGCGAACGGGGTCGTCTACGCCGGGGGTACGTTCACCACCGTCCGGTCGCCGGGCGCACCGCAAGGCGCGGCGGGCGCCAGTCGAAAGAATTTCGCGGCATTCAACGCCACCACGGGAGCACTGCTTCCGTGCGCGCCGGTGGCGACCAACAACCTGGGTAACTCCACCGTCCGGGCGCTCGCCGCCTCAGCCGACGGAGGGACGCTCTACGTTGGCGGCTACTTCAGCTCCTTCGGCGGAGTGGGACGGTCCAACCTGGCCGCGCTGAACACAGCCGGATGCACCGTTAAAGCCGCCTTCGCCCCGCGGGTCAACAGCACCGTCCGGGCGGTTGCGGTCAACTCCGGCAGCAACGTCTATTTCGGCGGCCAGTTCCACTCCGTCAATGGTGTTACGCGAAACCTCGTCGCCTCGGTGACCCCGGCTGGAGCGCTCACGTCGTTCAATCCGAACGCTGTGGCCGGCGGTGACCCCCAGCGGTACACCTCGATGCGCGCGCTCACTGTGACCGCGGACAACCAGCAGGTTGTCCTGGGAGGCGATTTCGTATCGGTCGGCGGTCGGGCCGCGCAGCGGTTGGCGATGGTGAACGCCTCTACCGGCACGGTGACCCACACCTTCGGATCCTTTATCCCGAGCACCTCGACGGTGAAGGCGCTCGCCCACGATTACAGCCGTTTCTACCTCGGTGCCGAGGGAACCGGGGGCGGCGTGTTCGACGGGCGAGCAGCGTTCACGTCGTCCACGGGTACCCAGGTCTGGCGCGACAATTGCCTCGGAGCGACCCAGGCGGTTCTGGTGGCCGGTCAAACTCTCTACAGCGGCTCACACGCCCACGACTGTTCCTCGACACCGGGTGGTTTTCCGAACGGCCGCCGCTACCACCTGCTCGCCCAGGCGATCAGCGACCGGACGATCCAAACCTGGCGGCCGAACACCAATGACGGGATCGGCGAGGCCCTCGGACCACGTGCGCTCACCATGTCCGCCGATGGAGCGCTGTGGGTCGGCGGGGAGTTCACCACCGTGAACAACGTCGCACAACAAGGAATCACCCGATTCCTCCCGCGCTGACCGGCGCGTACTGCTCGTCGTAGTCGAAGTGCGAGACGGTGAACTAGCGGCGGCTGCTCACCCCG
>JBDTXT010000011.1:0-17550 GCA_040006035.1 Pseudonocardiales bacterium
TGCCGGTGCCCATCCGCGTCCGGAACCGATCGACCCTCCCAGCGCACAGCCGGACAGGCCGAGCGCTTCCGCGAACGAGGGTTGGCACCGGTGCTGCGGGTAATTCCCGCAGGATCAGCGCTCGGTCAGTCTTCCGCTCGTCAGTTCCCAGCGCCGGGTCATGCGGACGGTGTCGAGCATGCGCCGGTCGTGCGTGATCAGCACGACGGTGCCGCCAAAGCTGTCCAGCGCCTGTTCAAGCTGTTCGATCGCCGGCAGGTCGAGGTGGTTCGTGGGTTCATCGAGCACGAGCAGGTTGACCTCGCGTGCCTGCAGCAGCGCCAATGCGGCCCGAGTCCGCTCGCCCGGAGACAGCGACTGCGCCGCACGCGTTGCGTGCTGCCCGCCCAACCCGAACTTGGCCAGCAGCGTGCGGACCTCGGCCTCGGGCCAGTCCGGAACGGCGTCCCTGAAGGACCGGGAAAGCGACTGGGGGCCCAGGAACCGCTCGCGGGCTTGATCGATCTCCCCCACCCGGACGTTGGCGCCAAGTCGCGCGCTGCCCCCGTCAACGGGGATCCGACCGAGCAGGACGCTGAGTAGCGTCGTCTTCCCGGCTCCGTTGGCGCCGGTGAGGGCGATGCGGTCGGCCCAGTTGACCTGCGCGTCTATCGGTCCCAGGGTGAACAGCCCACGGTGTACGACCGCCCGCGACATCGACGCGACCACCGTGCCGGAGCGGGGAGCGGCGGCGACGCTCATCTGCAAGTCCCACTCCTTGCGCGGTTCCTCGACGACCTCCATGCGCTCGATGAGCCGCTGGGTCTGACGAGCCTTGGCTGCCTGATTCTCACTGGTCTCAAGCCGCCTGTTGCGCCCGATCTTGTCGTTGTCCGTCGACTTGCGCCGGGCATTGCGGACCCCCTGCGCCATCCAGTTCCGCTGTGTCTGGGCGCGATCCTTGAGTTCGCCGAGCTTGTCGGCGTACACCTCGAAGCTCTCGCGAGCATGTCGGCAGGCTACTTCGCGCTCAGCGAGATAGGAGTCGTAGCCACCGGCGTACACGCCGACGTGCTGCTGGGCCAGATCGAGTTCGACTATCTGGGACACCGTGCGGGCCAGGAACTCACGGTCGTGGCTCACGATCACGGCGGGTGAGCGCAGACCTTGCACGAACCGCTCCAGCCGGTCGAGTCCGTCCAGGTCCAGATCGTTGGTCGGCTCGTCCAGAAGCACGATGTCGTAGCGGGACAACAACAACGCGGCCAGTGCCGCACGCGCCACCTGGCCGCCAGACAGCGCCGTCGTCGGCGCCATCAGGTCGACGCCCAGCCCGACACTCGCGGCGACAAGGCCGGCGCGTTCGTTGAAGTCAGCGCCACCCAGCGACAGCCACCGTTCCAGGGCATCGGCGTACCTGTCGTGCGCGGCGGCGTCATCCCCGACGAGAGCGTCCGCGGCTGCGTCCATGGCTTCGCGGGCGGCGCTCACGCCGGTTCGCCTGCCGAGGAAGTCCAGTACGGCTTCCCCCGGCCGCCGGTCCGGTTCCTGGGGCAGGTGCCCGACAGTTGCAGTCGGGGGACTCAGCACGATCGATCCCTGCTCCGGGTCCACCTCGCCGGCGAGCATTCGCAACAGCGTGGACTTTCCGGCGCCGTTGCCTCCGACGAGCCCGACGACATCCCCTGGCGCAATGACAAGGCTGAGTCCGGAGAACAGCGCCCGTGCACCGTGCCCGGCCGCGAGGTTGACGGCCTGCAGCGTCGCACTCATAACGAACGGCAGTCTAGGACGCTCGGTGGACGCTAGAGAATGCCGCCTAAGGGGAGACAACAGAAGGCGTCACGGCGCGCGCTTGGGTCGGATGCTCGTACGGAGCGCTCGTCCCATCAATTTCGGCGAACGCCGTGCCGCGGAGCCCATGAGCCGGTCCGAGACGCGCATCTCGCGCTGATCGGCAACGATCTGACTGCTCGGTGATGTCGCGACAGTGCTCACCCGGTAGAGGCGCCACAGGTCAGGAATTCCCCTGAGCCGATGTTCCCCCCGATCAGCGAAGCTGATGCCAGAGCCGACGACGAGATCCTTGACCGTGCGTGACACCAACACCTCGTCGCCTTCGGCGAGCGCGCCGATCCTGGCGCAGATGTTGACGGCCATACCACTGATGTCCTTGCCGACGACTTCGCATTCCCCGGTGTGCAGCCCGGCGCGGACCTGGATCTGCAGCGATCGAACGCTCTCGGTGATTGCGTGCGCGCAACGGACACCGCGGCCCGGGCCGTCGAACGTGGCGAGAAAGCCGTCCCCCATGGTCTTGACTTCGCGGCCGCCGTGGCGCGTCAGCTCGGCCCGAATCAGCTCGTCGTGGCGAGCGACGAGCGCGGCCCACCCTGCATCGCCGAGCGATGCGGCGCGGGCGGTCGAACCCACGATGTCGGTGAACATGACGGTGGTCAGGACACGATCACCGGTTGGCGAATGGCGAACGCCGGTCAAGAACTCCTCGATCTCCTCCGCGTACCCGTCGCCGTCTCCGTAGAACGGAATGTGGTCGCTGCCCGGAAGCACGACCAGCTTGGCGCCGGGAATGTTCTCGGCCACGAACCGCCCACAGGCCACGGGGATGAATTCCTCGGCGCGATGCAACACCAGGGTCGGAACGCGGATGGCGGGCAGCAGGTCTGAGACGTCAGTATTGGTCAGGTTGGAGTCACACAGCAGGCGTGCCATCTGCGGGCTGGCGGCCGAGCGCTCGAAAACGCCACGCAGGATGCGGTCTCGTTCGCTGTCGGCGCTCGGGGCGAAGACGCCCAGCGTGTCTCCACTGCCCCAGTTCTCAACAGTTGCCTGCACCCGCTTGATGGCATCGACCCACTGTTGCCCGCCGGGATTCGTGGTGGGATCAAGCGACATGGCGGCGTAGGTTCCGCACAGGACCAGAGCGCGGGTGCGCTCCGGGTAAGTCGCGGCGAACAGCACACTCATCGGACCACCTTCCGACAGTCCGAACAGCGCGGCGGACTCACTGCCCACCGCGTCCATGACGGCGTGGACGTCTTCCATCCGCTCGTCGAGCGAAGGCGGTCCGGCCACTGGGTCGGACAGGCCGGTGCCCCGCTTGTCGAAGAGGATGAGCCGCGAGAAGGATGCGAGCTTGTCGAGGAAGCGGGCCACGCGCGGATCGGCCCATTGCAGATCCAGGTGCGAGATGAACCCAGGGACGAACACCAGATCGAACGGCCCATCGCCTACGACCTGGTAGGCAATGCTCACACCGCCGACGCTCGTGACGTACTTAGTGCCAGGCGGCATTTGGCCTCCCCGCGTGCGCCCCTTTCGGAAAGGTACCTCGCGGGTCGTGGCAGGCCCACCCGTTGTCGCCGGAGCTGCGTCCATAGCCGTGGTGTCGACGGCTATGCGCTAGATCCTCGGCCTGCAGGTCAGCTCGGCCGGGACGGCGCCGGCCGGCCTCTTCCGCAACTCACCGCCTATTTCGATACAACCTGCTCAGCGGTAGTCGGCCCAAACCTTGCGCCGGATGGCGTCAACCGTGACCTCGCCGCCATAAGGAAGGATCCATTGCGGGCGGGTGTGGCCGAATGGAACCCCGACGCAGACGACGGCGTCCGGGTTGTAGTTGCCGACTACCTCAATGGCGGTGTCGCGTTGTGCGCCTCGGTGGGCCGCTCGTTGCGCCGACGAAGGGTACTTCTCGAAGCTGGAGGCCGGCGGCCGCGCCACCAGCACGGCGTCCACCGCCGCGAGCAGTCCTCGCTCGCCGAGGGAGCGAAGGATCCAGCCGAACTCCCGAGCGGGGATGAGTTCCTCACTCGTTTCGAGGAGGAGTACCGCGCCGTCGAGTTCCGCCGGGTCGGTCGGAAAGCGCCCCGCGGACAGGAGCCATTGGACGACTTCGATGCAGCCGCCCCAGGTCCGCCCAGTCACGGCACGGGTCGGGCCGGCCCAGGTCCACGGCTCGGTCGGCTCGCGGTCGCCGTATTCGGTGAGAGCTAACGGGTCGGCCCAGTCCTTGCCTGTGTCCTCGGACTCTCCCGGTTCGGTCACTTCGAGTCGCTCACCGCTTAGTAGGGCTGCTCGAAGGGCTGCGCGGTGGCAAGGATCCACGGCCGGACCGGGGCCGAGATGGACCTGCGTCGACCCGCCGTAGAACCCAGCGACGCCGAGCGTCCACAGCCAGGACAGAACGTTGGTGTTGTCGCTGTAGCCGAGGAACGGCTTGGGGTCCGCACGTACGAGCTCAGGATCAAGATGCGGCACGACGGTGATCTGGTCCTCGCCGCCGATCGTGGCAAGGATCGCTCGGATCCCAGGGTCCGCAAACGCAGCATTGAGATCGATAGCTCGGTCCTGCGGGCTTGCGCCCACTCGGCGGGTCGTTGGGTATTCCACCGGCACGAGACCGGTGACCTCGGTCAGGCGGCGCATCGCCTGCTCGTGCAACTGGGGAGCCACACCCGGCGCCGCGAAGGATGGCGACACGACGGCCACGTTGTCGCCAGGACGAGCCTTCGGGGGACGCACCAAGTTTTGAGCCACGTCGCAATCCGAGCAGCTGACGTGATCCGTTGGCAACCCGGTCACCGCATCCCGCGGATCGGCCGGTGCGGATTTGCTTCGGCGTGACACAGTCACTGCACGCCGACATCTCGAGTGCCGGCATTATCGGAGGCCGAGTTGACGCCGTGCCCGGCAGCCGTACGGTGACAGCGAGAAACCTCTGCCGATCGCTGTAAGTCTCGCGGCCGAGGCGGACATAGATTGCTGTGACCTGTGTTCCGATGTTGAGGGAGTTTCGGCCTACCGCCATCCTGTCCGATGCCGAGGTCGAGCTCATCCTGGGTTCGGTTCTGCGAGACGACGGTGCCTGGCCGAACCCAACCGCGGCCACCGATACCCGTGCGACACGCGGCGGCACCGTCGCATGCGTGATCGTCGGCGGCGTCGCGACGGCCGTGGTTCTGCTGGCGGTGTCGTCGAGCCCCTATCCGCCGGACTTCCTGACCTACCGATACGGGGCGCTGCTCGCCGCGCACGGAACTGACGTGTACGAGGGGAATGTGACAGGGCAGTTCCTGCCTGGGCAGCCGTTCACCTACCCCCCGGTTGCTTCGATCCTCCTGTGGCCGACGACGCTCGGGCCTTGGCGCGCGAGTTACTTCGGGTGGTGCATCGTGTCGTGCACGGTGCTGGGCACGCTGCTCGCGAAGGGGGTGCCAGCACATCTAGGCCGTCGGCCGGTGATTGTCCTGGCCGCGATGGCGGCGGCGGCCAGCACGGATCTGCTCTCGGCAAATGTCGCGATGGGACAGGTCAACCTGCTGTTGATGGGTCTGTGCCTGGCCGACCTCTATCGCCGCGACGACTCCGCTCTCGGTCGCCTGGTCCCACAAGGGATGCTGGTCGGCATAGCAACCGCCATCAAGCTGACGCCCGGCCTTTTCGTCGTCTACTTCGTGGTGACTCGCCAGTGGCGGCTGGCCTGGTGGAGCGTCCTCGCTGCCGTGTCGATGACGGCGCTAGGTGCAGCCCTGCGCCCCGAGATGAGCGTGTCGTTCTTCAGTTCGGCCATCTGGAACCTCACTGACCGGGTCGATCTTCGGCATCCGCTCGGATACGCGGGCAACGCGTCCATCAACGGGGTACTGCACGCGCTCGGGGGGCCGGCGGTGAACATGGCCCTTCCACTGACCGGGCTGATCGGCCTGCTCGCTCTGGCTGCCGCACACCTTGCACACCGCCAAGCACGCGAACTGCACGCGTGGCTGGTCGTGGGGCTGACAGCACCCCTGGTCTCACCGTTCAGTTGGAACCATCACTATGTGTACGTGCTGCCCGCGCTGTTGACGATCATGGTTACGTGCCCGTGGGCTCGCCGTCCGTGGGGCGCCGCACTGATTGCGCTATCCCTGTTCACGTTGCTGTTCCCGGCCGCTGCCGGCGTCCACCTGCTTCACGATGGAAGGTGGTGGACGTGCATTCCGGGGGTCGCGCTGCGCGAGAGTGTGCTGCTCGTCGCCATCGGGTGCATCGTCGCGCTGACGATGTCGAGTAGTTCGGCAGACCGCATCAGCCCGCGGGCTTGGGCACGCGCATGAGCTCTACGCCGGGCTTGCCGTCGGCCGAACTGCGACTGCGGACGCTGTTCGAGCAACACTCAGCCGCGGTGCTCAGGTACGCGATGCGCCATGCCGATGCCGCGTCGGCCCACGATGTGGTCAGTGACGTCTTCCTCGTGGCCTGGCGGCGCATCCGCGAGATCCCAGAAGCGCCACTGCCTTGGCTGCTCGTTGTAGCCCGCAACTCGATCAAGAACCGCGACCGCTCCGCCTCGCGACGGCAGCGCTTGAGCGCCGAGCTGGGCGCACTCGATCGGGCCGCGGCGACAGCCGCCGGGACAGAGGACATCGCCGTCGAGCGCGCGAGCATGCTCGCCGCCCTGGCCGAGTTGACCGCCGAGCAGCGAGAAGCACTCCTGCTCGTCGCTTGGGACGGGCTGACGGCGCCGGACGCCGCGGCCGTCGTTGGCTGTTCCCGCGCCGCATTCGAGGTCCGCGTCCACCGGGCCCGTGCTCGGCTGCGAAAAACCCTCGCGGCTGACAGCGACAGCCCGGCACCATACGCGGCGGCCAGAACACCGAAGGAGGCCCTGTTATGAGCATCGACGCAGACCACGTGCTCGAAAGAATCCGGCCCGGCGCCGGTCTCACCGCCAGCGAAAGCGAGGCGATGCTCACCGCCATCCTCGCCACGCCCGCCCAGGCCGACGCACGCGCGCCGAGGGACTCACGTTCGAGACTGACCGGCGTCGCTCGACGTCGCACCGCTCGCGGGCAGGTTCGGCACCGTCGCACGTTCGCCATCGCCGGCGCGGCCGCTGTGGCGGTCGCGGCGATGATCACCGTCCCCTCGATCCTCCCCTCAAGCTCACCGGGTTCCGCCGATCACGCCGCGGCAGCCCAAGCATTGCGTCACCTCGCGCATGTCGCGGCGTCATCGATCGTCAGTCCGGCCGATCACCTTGGCCCTCACCAGTACGTACACATCGTCGACGTCGAGCACCAGAATGCGCTGGCCGGACAAGCGGCGTCGGACGGCCGCTACGAGTACTGGATGCGCGCCGACGGCGGGGGGTGGCAACGAAACTACTGGCGCTACGGAAATACCATCCACGTCGACGAGGTGTCGCTGCTGTACCCGGACGAGCACCACCCCGACGACCCGCTCTATCTCGAACGTCTACCCACCGAGCCGGCGGCGCTCGATGCGTACCTGCGAGCGCACACCAGCGGTTCGACGTCGTCCGACGAGCGGGTATTCGTGGCTATCGCCGAGATCGTCGGCCGCGGGACGGCGACTCCGACTCTGCGCGCGGCCGCGTTCGAGGTCCTTGCTCGACTTGGACATGTGGAACTGGGCACCAGCACCCACGACTCTCAGGGCAACCCGGCCCAGGAATTCCGCTTCGTCGATCCGAGGGGCCGCCCGAACGAGGTCAACACTCTGCTGTTCGACACCCACACTGCCCAGATCACAGAACAACGTATGTACTTCAACGGCAGACTGCACTTCCGAAGCAGCCGAACGTTCGAGGTCACGGACAGGGTGCCGGCAAGTATCCGTGAGCACGCGGGCGAACGGAAGTAGCCTCCAACCGCGCGAGCGGTATGTGCGTGCGAAGTCCTCGGTGTTCATCAGCTGTGGTCGCCCCAGACCCTGCGGTGGATGGCGTCGACGGCCGACGAGCGGCAGCGATCCATTAACAGGTGATGACAGCTCGCCGTCCGGCCATGATCCGACGGAATGAGCGATAGCCGTCGATGTTGGGCCAACGACGTGTTCTCGCCCATCGGTCAGTCAAGGAGATGTCATGTCACTCACTACAGGCACCGGACCATTCGGGGAGTCGACCGCCTGCTGTTCGAGACCGGCTTGCCGACCCGCTACTACCTACCGGCCGACGACGTCCGAACCGGCCTGCTCACACCCACTGACACCACGACTGAGTGCGCATACAAGGGCACGGCGACTTACGGGTCGATGCGGGCAGGTGGCCGCATCACGTCGGATCTGGCCTGGACCTACCCGGAACCGAAGATCGAAGCCGAGCGCGTACGCGGCTACGTGACGTTCTTCAACGAGCGGGTCGATGTCGACCTCGACGGTGAGAGGCAACTGCGTGCCGAGTCGGAGTGGACCGAGTCGGCCGTCGTCGCACTCCCATCGGCGGACTAGTGCTCACGAGCGGACCAGCCCGACCACCGTTGTACGGTGATCTCGATGAATGGTCCATCGGGTGGCACGTCGCGGTACTGCTCGTAGCGCTCGGCGAGCGGGTCGAGCGAAGCACCGCCGTCGGCATGCACGTGGGCCAGGCCATCGGCGCGGGCCCACCATAACTGCGTCCAGTCCTCGTCGTAGTGATCGACCAGCAGACTCACCTGGGGGTTCTCGGCGATGTTGGCCAACCGCCGCAAAGCAGTGCTGGACTTGGGCTTCGCGTCGACCGCCGTGTAGATCGTCGCCGCACCGTCGACGGCGAAGACGATCGGCACTAGGTGCGGCCGGCCGAAGTCGTCCGCAGTAGCCAACCTGGCCACCCGCTCGCCGTCGAATCGAGCCCGTGCCCAGTCGCTGCCCATCCGCATCGTTCGAACAATAGGGTGGAGTCATGCGATTTGGACTCTTCATCCCTCAAGGCTGGCGGCTCGACCTGGCCGGCATCGCCCCCGCGGACCACTGGCAGAGCATGCTCAAGGTCGCCCGCACCGCCGACGAAGGCCCGTTCGAGTCGATCTGGGTCTATGACCACTTCCACACGGTGCCCGTGCCGACTCAGGAGGCGACCTACGAGGCCTGGTCGCTGATGGCCGCCTTCGCCGCCGCCACCAACCGCGTCCGGCTCGGCCAGATGTGTACGTGCATGGCGTACCGCAACCCGGCGTATCTGGCCAAGGTCGCGGCCACCGTCGACATCGTCTCCGGGGGGCGCACCGAGATGGGCATCGGCGCCGGCTGGTACGAGCACGAATGGCGCGCGTTCGGCTACGGCTTCCCCAGCGCGGGCGAGCGGCTCGGCATGCTCGACGAGGGCGTGCAGATCATGCGCCAGCTATGGACGACCGGCACCGCGACCCTCAACGGCAAGCACTATCAAGTCGACGGCGCAATCGGTCGCCCGGTGCCGTTACAAGAGGGCGGCATCCCGTTGTGGATCGCCGGCGGCGGCGAGAAGAAGACGCTGCGCATTGCAGCGCAGCACGCGCAGTACACCAACTTCGACTCGACGCCAGAGACCTTCAAGCACAAGTCCGAGGTGCTGGCCGCGCACTGCCGTGACCTCGGCAGGGATTTCGACTCGATCGTGCGCTCGGGCAACTACAACGTCGTCATCGGCGAGACCGAAAAGGACGTCCAGGACAAGCTTGCCTGGGTGCGGGCGCACTACGCGCCGCTGATCAGCTCCGACGAACTCGAGCGGTCGTACCAGAATTTCGCCAGCGGTCCGCTGGTGGGCACGGTGGAACAGGTTGTCGAGGCACTCACCGAAGCGCGCGCCATGGGTCTGACCTATGCGATCAACTACTTCGTCGACGCTGCCTACGACCCGTCCAGTGTCGATCTGTACACGCGAGAGGTCATCCCCGCGCTGGCCGACTGACAATTGCCCGTCGCTCGGCCTCCGCCTGCACAGTGGCGAAACTGGCTGCGACGGTGCGCTCCCACCGACCGGCCACGATGTCGCCCCACCGTTGTCCGAGCGCCCACAGGTCGGTGCCCAGTTCACCGGTGTAGGTCAACTCGGTGCCGCCTTCGCTCTGGCGCAGGACGAATTGCTCGACGACGAGTGGCACCGGGCCGCGGACCAGGCGGAAGTCGACCCGCTCGGGCCTGGTGAAGCGGACCGTCTCGACTGTGATCGCCACGAGCCGCCCTCGAATCGGCGTGCGATGCGCGGCCAGCACCATGTCGGTGCCGCGTTCGAGGACGTGGATCTTCTCGGCCACGGCCCGAGACTGCCGACCCAAGTACGGCTCGGCGAGCACGTCGAACACCACGTCGCGCGCAGCGGCGATGTCGACTGTCAGTGGCCCGAGCGGCCGGGTGCGTCGCCCGACACCGACATCGATCGGGACCGCCCCGCTGACCAACCCGAGGTAGCCGGCGACCCCCGCGCCGGCCATCGCGCCGGCCGTCCAGAGCTTGCCCACCGATCAATCGCCACCCAGCATGAACGTCATTGCTCGCACGTTACCTGGACCAGATCTCGGTGATGGGTCGCGCCCGCGCGCTCGCCCCGAGTCGGGGCAGCCCGTACGCGTCCTCGATCGTGCGCAACAGCGAGAAGTGGTCGATGTGCTTGGCGTACTGGCCGGGAACCACGTGGGCGCCGACGATCATGGTCGCGATCTGGTTGACCTGGGTGAAATCGTCTTCGTCGTTGGTGATGATCAGCACGCTGTTGTGGGTCGGCGCCCATCCGGCGTAGTGAGCGAGGTGATCGCGTAGCCACTGATCAGCCTGCGTCAGCGTGCCGTCGTGCAGGTCGTGGTCGAGGTTCGGGATCACGAAGGACACCGTGGGCAGCGTCGCCGGGTCTGTCGGGAAGGCCGACATAGGCTGGTTGACCGTCGCGGGCAGGTTGCTGAAGTTCACCCACGGCGCATGCTTGCGGCCGTACTGACCTGCCGAACAGCCGGTGTACCCCACGGCGGGCAGGTCCTCAGAATAACCCGTGAACGACTTGCCAGCATCGAGGAGCGACTGGCCCAGGTTGGGCGTGCCGAGAGTCTGTGGGCAGGAATCGTCAGTGACACCCTGCGTCGAACCGGAGAACAGCGCGAGGTAGTTGGGCTGGCTGGGATGCGTGATCGCGTAGGACTGGGTGAACAGTGCGCCGGCCCGTTCGAGTGAGTTGAGGAACGGTGCCTCAGGACGCCCGACGACCTCGTCGTAGCTCTTGTTCTCCAGCACGACGAGGACGATGTGGTCCGGTCGTGGGATGCCGTGCCCCGTAGGCGCGGGTGACGCGGTCCGCGGGGTAGAACTCGGCTCGGGCGCCGTCGTCGTCGATGCCACGGTGGAGGAGTGCCCGTTGGTCGTTCCCGGAGCGGTCGACCCGCAGCCAGCGAGTGCCATGGAGATGCCGAGGGTGAGGGTCAGAATCCCGGCGCGGTGCACGCGTCAACGATCCCAAATGCTTGGGCTCACGGACCGCGCCTGGTCGCAGCACAGGCGATGCAGCGCCGCGCGGTCGGTCGCGCAGCCAGGCGCCCGCGGGCGATTTTCGTGCCACAGGCTTCGCAGCGGCCGTAACTGCCGGCCTCGACCCGCTCGAGCGCCTTGTCGATCTCGTCGAGGGTGTGCCGGGCGGAGTCGAGCAATGCACCGATCTGGGCGCGTTCGAACGCGATCGTGGCTCCCTCGGGATCGTGCTCATCATCGGCGTTGGCATCGCTCGACGCGTCGACTACTGCCTCGAAGTCGTGGGTCATCTCGGCGATCGTGCTCTGCGTCTGCTCACGTAACGCATGCAGCGCCTCGGCGGTCATGGTCATGGTCATGTCAGGATCCCATCGGTGCGCGCGACGGATTCGCCGGTGCGCGACCACACCTCAAGCAGGAAGTCGTCCTCGACGTGGCTCGCGATCTTGCGCAGTCCGTGCCCGACGGCGCGGTGCACATCGGCCGCGGTGTGCGGGTGATCGGGCGCCTCATGCCGCCAATGGCAGCCGATGACGACGCCGTCGGGCGCCAACTCGGCGCGGACCCGTCCGGCGAGCGCGTCCAGGTCTGGGCAGTAGTAACCGACTTCGCTCAGGACGATGAGGTCGAACGGACCGGCCGGCCAGTCCTCGGGAATGCGACGCCGGTCGACGCGGACGTTAGGCACCCCCGCCAGCCTGGTGCGGGTCTGGGCCACGGCCCGGTCAGCCACGTCGCAAGCGAGAACCTCGTCGCACCGGGAGGCCAGCCGCACGGTCAGCAGCCCGGTCGCACAGCCGGGCTCGAACGCTCGCCCGAACCGAGCCCGCGGCAGGGCGGCGCAGAGCAGTTCGCGCTTACGCTGCTCGTAGAAGCGCTCCTGCAGACCCCATGGGTCGTCAGCGCGCGAATACAGCGCATCGAAATAGCTGTCCTCCGACGCCGGTGCGGGCGCGACGACGAACACCTCGAACGCCCGCTCGAAGTGGGCCGTGAACTCAGCAGCCAGAATCGTCTCGTCACCAGGCAGCTCGGACAGCGGCTCGTGTTGGCTGACGTAGGTGGCCACCGCGGCGCGCTTGGCTTCGGCGGCCGCCAGATCGATCTCGACGCGGCGCAGGTCGGGCCATGGCATTTGCGCCGAGTCGGGATCGGCCCAGTGCCAGGCCCAGATCGGGTATTGCCAGTGCTCGCAGCCATGCTCCGCCGCGACTTCGGCCGCGGCCTGGGCACAGGCCTCGTGGTCGGGGTGTCGATCGCCGCTCCACGGCGTGACGAGAAGTGTGCGCGCGTCGAGCCGCGGCGCAAGCATCTCGGCCAGCATCGTGATGTGCGTGTCGAGCGCGCCGTCGGGCAGACCGAGAAAGGTGAGCGTGGCGCCTGGCGCCAGGATATTCAACGCCGATTCCGCTTCGATTCGGCGAATCTTGGCCAGCAGATCAGGTGAGTGGGTGGGCGAGCCCGGGTGCGACGCTTCTCCGTCGGTGGCGATGATCACCTCGGTCGGGATGCCCGAGCGCGCGGCCGTGGCGATGAGGCCGCCCGCACCGAGCGTCTCGTCATCCGGATGCGCGGCGAGGACGACGACCTTCGCCGCGGAGGTCGGCACGGCTGCAAGGCGGCACGCGGCAAGCCGCTCGCTGGCCAGCCAGGACTGTTCCGGCGTGCCGCCCGTGCGGTGATCGAAGAGCGCGCTCATGACCGGCCGTCCGTCAAGAGCGTGCCGAGCGTGGCCAGGTCGCGTTCGGCATGGTGCTGGCGGACATAGAGCTGCAGGTCGGCCACCCGGCGGGCATGCTCCTCGTCGAACGCGAGCGGCGCCGGCCCAAGAGCGTGCGCAGAGTGCGCGATGACCCGCTCGGCCGCGTCGGCCACCACCGATCGCACCCGCAGCGCGAGCACCGCCCTTGCCACTGCATCGCCATCGGTCGCCGGGTCGTCAACGAGGCGCGCCGCCTCGAGCAGGCTCGCGCTCGCCCCGTGCAAGGCGACGTCAGCGGCGCCGACATGCATGGCGAGCAGCGGGTCGGGTGCCCGGCGAGCGGTCGCGGCGCGCAAGCTCTGGGAAAGCGCATGCGCACCGCCATACCAGCACGCGGCCACGCCCAAACCACCCCACGTGAAGCCGGGACGGACCAAATACCAGCCAGCACCTCCGACCGGCTGGGCCGGCGTCTGGTGGAAGTGCACCGGGCCGCTGGGCACGTTGCGCAGCCCCCGGGCGGCCCAGCCGGAGGGTGGGTCAGCTCGTACGGACGGATCGCGAAGGTCCACGGCGAACAGCCGACGTTCGCCGCCGGCGTGCGCTGTGACGAGTGCGTGATCGAGGGCACCGCCGAGCGAGCACCACGGCTTGGTACCGACGAGGCGCCAGCCCCAGGTCCCATCGGAGGCGTCCAGGCGAACCCCCGGTCCCTCGGCGGCGAACACGCCCCAGGTACCGGCGGGCCGCGGCTCGCTGTCCTCGCCGGCCGCGACGGCCTCGGCCAGGATGGCGAGGGCGTCGCAGTGTGCCTCGAGGATGCGCGCGGCGGTCAGGTCGGCGGCGGCGACCTCGGCCAGTAGCGCCCATCGCACGGCCGTCGAGCCGCCGCCGGGCAGCGGCAGTTGATCGCCGTACTTCGCGGCGATGTCGAGTCCGAGTGACACGTCTTCGCCGGCAGCGGCAGCCGCAGCGATCAGGTCGGCCGACCACGCGGGCAGGACGGCCGGCAGAGCCCTGACGCCGCTCAACGCCGGTGCCTCTTGCGCCGCAGCACGATCAGCACCCAGAGCAGGCTTGCCGCCATGAGAACGGCCCGCTTCGTGTCTCCGGCCGGGCGCGCGCCGAGCCGCTTGGCGATCTTCGTGACGGGGCGCTGACCTCCCCAAGACCCCGAGATGGAGGGGGCCATCTCGCGCGCCTGGCCACTGTCGCGCCCCCGGTCTCGTGCGGCTTGCATCTCGTGTGACACGGCTCGGATGGTCTTGGCGAGGTCGGTCCGCGTCCGTTCGATGTCAAGGCGAGTCCGGTCTATGTCGGCGCGGGTCTGGTCGAGTTCAGCGCGAATCTCCTCCTCGTCGGAGAAGGAGCCGGTCATCGCGCGCTCGTAGCCGACATCATGTCCCCCGGTCTTCCCCGCGCAGTCGCTCGACTAAACCGCCCACCCGCCTTGGCCCACGCTTTGATGAATACCTTGTTGCACATGACCGATTTCGTCGACCCGTCCACGCCCGCCGCCTGGGGCTCCCCGCGCAGCAAGGAGATCATCTGGTTCGACCCTATAACCGCGGCAGCCACTGGCGCAGCCCTCAGCGGCATCGAGCACCTCCAACGAATGGGACGTGGCGAGCTACCACCGCCGCCGATCGCGGCGCACTTCAACATGCGCCTGGTCGAGGTTTCGGTCGGCGAAGTGAGCTTCACCTGCGTGCCCGATGAGTCGGCATATAACCCGATCGGTCTCGTGCACGGCGGGCTCGTCTGCACTTTGCTCGATTCCGTACTCGGCTGTGCGGTGCAGAGCACCCTGCCGGCCGGCGTCGGCTATACGAGCATCGAGCTGAAGGTCAACTACCTGCGTCCAGTTCGCGGCGACACCGGCGAACTTCGCGCCAGAGGCTGGGTCGTCAAGCCAGGCCGTCGGGTGGCGTTCGCCGATGGCGACGTGCGCGACGCCGACGGCAAGATCGTGGCCACCGCATCCGGATCGTGTCTGGTCATGACGCCGCCCTGACGTGGCGGTTGGCGGTGGTCCGCCGCCCCGTAAAGGGATCCTTGGACACATCCGCCTTCACCTCGGGCGTCCGTCTGCCGCTGGTGCCTGCGGTGTGGGGTGGCTGAGGCGTGCTGTCCGCTGGTCGAGCTTGCTTCGTCGAGTGAGCCATTGGTCGACGGTGAGGGTGGTGGGGTGGCGGACGGCGAGGGCGAGCATCGTCGCGGCGAGGATGAAGACGTTGTAATGGAACTGTGCGGCGAGCGGCAGTGAGAGCGTCATGCAGACTCCGTACACGCCGAGCAAGGCGGCGGAGCAGAGTGCGGCGCGGCGTAGCTGGATGCCGAGCAGTAGCGCTAGGCCGAGGGTGCTCTCGGCGACGGTGGCCGTCACGGCCAGCAGCGGGGCTACGCCGCGAGGAACGAAGACGGTCACGGTGTGCGTGTAGTCGACGAACTGGGTGAAGTTGCCCCAGGACACTCCCGGCGCCCCCGGCGCGCCCAGTAGGCCGAAGCGGTCAGCGACTGCGAGCAGGAAATCAGCGGCCATCACGGCCCGGATCAGCACGGCCGCTCCAGTCGGCCGGCGATAGCGCGCCGCGAAGCCGGCGACGCTCAAACCGATGACGGCGCCGAGCACGTCCAGTCCTGGAGAGCGGTGTAAGACCAGGCCGTTCACCAGCAGCCAGCACGCCTGCACGGCGAGAGCGAGCCACAACAGTCTGATCGCGTACCTCGTCATGAGCCGACCTGGGTTTCGGTGACAGCGACCATGGCCGTCATACGTGTGCGATGGGTAACGGCCCAGCGCGCCAGGGTGAGGACCGCGAGCAGCAGCGCGACGACGGTGATGGTGAGTGGGTCGCTCGGGTGCCCGCCGTGGTGTCGGTCGATGAGGTGGGACGCGGCGTGGGCCGCTGCGCCAGCCGTGTTGCCGGCCAGCACGGCGAGCAGTGCGTCGGGAAGGACGAGTCCGGCGACCAGGCAAGCGCCGAGGCCGATCTGGAAGGCACCGACGTCGTGGATCAGGTGCTGGCTGTACGGGGGGAACGGGGCGATGGTGCGGTAGAACGCCGACGGTGCGGCCATCGCCCAGCCTCCAGCCGCCGCGCTGGTCAGGGCCACAGCGAGGGTGATCGATTCGATGACCGGGAAGGTTCTGTGTTTCATCGGTTGCTCCAATGGTTTATCCACGACGCTGGTCATTGAGGTGGAGAGCGCGGCGGCGGGAAAGGTTCCGACCAGACCAAGATCACGGGTACACAAGCGCGCACGGAACCTTTCACCGCGCCAGGCCCTCTACTCAGCGATGGCGTGACGGACAGCCCAGGAGAAGGAGCCGCAGATGGGGCCAACCCCACCGCGTGTCGACCCAGGGCACCTCGTGGGGCTGGTGCGGCGGGCTCAAGCGGCCGACCCGATGGCGCGCTCGGATCTGCTCGAGCTGCTAATCCCCTCCGTGCGCAGGTGGTGTGGCCCTATCGCGCTCGAGGAGGATGCCGATGCCACCCAGGAGACGCTGATCGCGGTGCTGCGCACCCTGCATCAACTGCGCGAACCGGCCGCGCTGTTCGGGTGGGTGCGCACCATCGCTGTCCGCGAAGCCATCCGGGTCGCCAAGCAACGTCCCCGGCCCGCGGAACTGACCGAGCTGCCCACACCAGGCGATCCCCAACTGATCGTCGACGTGCAGGACGTACTGACCCGGCTGAGCCCCGAACACCGAGCCATCTTGATGCTGCGCGACCTGGAGGGCCTCAGCGAGCACCACGCGGCCGAGCTGCTCGCAGTGCCCGTCGGCACGGTGAAGTCGCGACTCGCACGCGCCCGACGCAGCTTCGCGAAGGAGTGGAAGACATGACCGAACCACGCTGGCCGGTAGCCGAGTTCGACCCGGTCCGGCGGCTACGCGTGATCGCAGCCACCACACCGGGCGCCACCATCCACGAACGAGTCCTGGACGCTCCACTGGCTGCCGTGTGGGCCGTCGCCGCCGACCTGGAAGGCGAGCTGCCATTCTGGCTGTTCCCCGATGTCCGATCCGTGCGACTCACCACCACAGCTGCCGAGCGATCCGTAGCGCACGTGGTCGGCTATTCCGGGCTTCGGGCACGATTCGATGTCGTGCTCCAACCAGGATGGTGCCTGATGCAAAGCAGATTCCTGCTCGGCGGCATGGCCGCCACCCCGGAGGATGGATCCACTCGCTTCGCGTTCCTCGGCAGCTTCCGCGGACCACTGCGGCTGCTCACCCCACTGACCCGACCACTCAACGGTCCCACCGGACGCCGCGCGCTCACCCGCTTCGCACACCGGGTAGAGCAACACCGATACTGAATGCGGAATCTGACAACGCAGTTGCATGCAGGGGAAACGACGACGCAGCTGTGATCACTTGGTTTTTGGTCGCCAGATCCCGAAGCGGTTTCCCGCGGGGTCAGCGAGGTGTGCGAACTCGATCCCCCCGTTGTCGATGAGCGGGACAACTACAGTTGCGCCGAGGGTTTGGGCCTGGTCGATCGCGGCCTGCACGTCCGCGACTTGGACGTAGAAGATCGCCCACTCCCCCGCGCCCATTTCTGAGGTATCCCACAGACCGCCGCGGTTCTCGTTGATCATGCTGTAGCGGGCAGGCATGGACGGCTCGCCGA
>JBDTXT010000012.1:0-16364 GCA_040006035.1 Pseudonocardiales bacterium
GGCCGACGAGATCGAGAAGAAGATCAAAGAGAAGCTGGGTATCGGCCCGCAGGTCAACACCACTGCTCCGATCGAGGCGCTGCCGGCGCCGGTCGACTTCTAGCGCAACCCTGGGTAGGCCCGCGTGAGCACAGCCGAGGTGCCCCCGGACGGCGAACTCGGGCCGCCGGGGGATCCGGAATCGGTGGCCCGGACGATCTGTCTGCGCCAACTCGACCAGCGGGCCCGTACCCGCGCCGAACTGGCCGCGACTCTGGCCCGCCGCGGCGTTCCCGATGACGCGGCCCGGTCGGTGCTTGATCGGCTCACCGAGGTGGGCCTGATCGACGACGGCGCGCTGGCCGAGAGTTACGCGCTGGCCGTGCAGCGAGGGCGGGGGCTGGCCGCACGCGCCGTCGCGATGAAGCTGCGCCAGCGCGGCATCGACGAACCGATCGTGCAGTCGGCAGTGGGCCAGATCGACGCCGACAGCGAGGCGGCCGCTGCCCGGTCCCTGGTCGCGCGCCGCCTGCCGTCGCTGCGGGGGCTCGATCCGCAGGCCCAGGCCCGCCGGCTCGTCGCTCTGCTCGCCCGGCGAGGCTATCCCCCCGGCCTGTCCCACCAGATCGTCCGAGATTCCCTGAGCCAAGCCGAAATCGGTGACCCCGCCGAACTCGACGACTAGGTCCGCCAGCACCGACGACTGACGCTCGCCTGTGCCGGCCCGCGCCCAGGGCTCGAGAGCTGCACGCGGTCGGCCGGAGCGCGAGTACGCGCGCCGTACTTGATTTGTTCAGCTGTCATTCATAGCCTCGGGTTACCAGGAGTAACGCCTCGATGTCTGCTGGGCGCCTCGAGTTCGCCCGAGAGCCCAGCAGTTGACAGCACATAGATTCGACCGCGACCCACAGAAGGGGCAGTACCGGACTTCATTTCGCCGGTCCGCCGCACTCGGCGGCCCGAGCGAAGGCGTGCATCTCGCGTTCTTCTGGCCGACGGTTGCGACGGACAGGAGGCGACGGTGCAGGGAGTCTGGTACGCGGCTGTCGGAGCGCTGTTCGTTCTCGGCCTGTTGTTCGTCACCGCCTATGCACGCCGTGGCAGTTCGGCGCCCCCGCGCGATGCAGCGGCCATGGCGGCCATCGACAACGACGCCGAGATCGAGTCGGCCCGGCGCGTCGCCGCCGCGGAGGCGGCCTCGATCCGGCAGGTCGCGCAGACCGAGGCCGAGGCGCTGCGCCGGGCAGCCGAGGCCGAGGCGCAGGCGGTCCGACGCTCGGCCCAGCTTGACGCCCGGGCCGCGCAGGGTGAAGCGCAGGCCTTGCGTCGCACGGCGGCCAATCAGGCCGAGGCGTTGCTCGCAGAGGCCCGTCGCGACGGCGAGGCCGAGATCGCCCGCATCACCGAGAACGCCCGCCGCGCCGAACACGACCTGGCGGCCCAGGCCAGTCGGCTCGACGAAACGGAGTCGCGCCTGGACGCCCAGTCCGTCCGGCTCGAGGCAGAGACGCTTGACCTTGATCGCGCGCTGGCTGCGCTCGCCGAGAAGCAGCGGACCCTCGATGCCGTCGCCAGCGATCTGGAGGAGCGCTCAGCCGCCCTGGCCGCGATGGCCAACGCGCACGAGCAGGAGTTGGCACGGATCGCCGGGATGACGGCCGAGCAGGCCAAGGCTGAACTGCTGACCAGCGTCGAGGCGGCCGCTCGCCGCGACGCCGCCGTGCTCGTCCGCACGATCGAGAACGACGCACGCACCGAGGGTACCGACCGAGCACGCGCGATCGTCGTCGAGGCCGTGCAGCGGGTGGCCAGCGAGCAGACGGCCGAGACCGTGGTCAGCGTCCTGCACCTGCCCAGCGATGAGATGAAAGGCCGGATCATCGGCCGTGAGGGCCGCAATATCCGGGCCTTCGAGTCGGTCACCGGCGTCAATGTGATCATCGACGACACGCCGGAAGCCGTGCTGCTGTCCTGCTTCGACCCGGTTCGCCGCGAGGTTGGCCGGCTCACTCTCGAGAAGCTGATCCTCGACGGTCGCATCCATCCCCACCGCATCGAGGAGATCTACGAGCACAGCAAGACCGAGGTCGACGAGCTGTGCCTGCGCGCCGCCCGCGACACACTTGCCGACGTGGGCATAAACGATCTCGACGAGCGCCTGTTGCCGACGCTGGGCCGGTTGAAGTACCGGACGAGCTACGGCCAGAACGTGCTCGGCCACCTCACCGAGACCGCGCACATTGCGGGGGTGATGGCCGCTGAGCTGGGCATCGAACCGACCCTGGTGAAGCGCTGCGCGTTCCTTCACGACATCGGCAAGGCGCTGACCCACGAGGTCGAGGGCAGCCACGCGATCATCGGCGCGGAACTGCTGCGCAAGTACGGCGAGAGCGAGGCCGTGGCCCACGCGGTCGAGGCGCACCACAACGAGGTGCTGCCGCGCACGATCGAGGCCGTGCTGACCCAAGCCTCCGACACCTGCTCGGCCGCTCGTCCCGGCGCGCGGCGCGAGTCCCTGGAGATCTACGTCAAGCGGCTGGCCCGGATCGAGCAGATCGCCAGCTCACGGCCGGGCGTGGAGAAGGTGTTCGCGATGCAGGCCGGCCGCGAGGTGCGGGTGATGGTCCAGCCGGCCGAGATCGATGATCTCGCGGCGCAGGTCATCGCCCGCGAGATCGCCAAGCAGATCGAGGATGAGCTCACCTACCCGGGCCAGATCAGGGTCACGGTCGTACGCGAATCGCGTTCGACCGAGATCGCCCACTGACCCTCAAGCTGCGTGCGTGATACTCGCCGCATGCTCAAAGCGCCGCAATCACCGCATGACCCGGTAATCAGCTGGCTCCGCAGCACCGGCGCGTGGTGCGCGGCCATCGGCCTCGCGACTTTGGTGGCCGCATGCGGGTCAACGGTGAGCGGGCGCCAGGAGTTGCGCCGTTGAAGTCTGCGTCGGGGTCCTGATCGCAGGAGAAAGTGCGGCGTGCGTCCTGACCGGCCAGGACCTGTCGGAACCAGCGGCGCTCCACGTCGGCCAGGTGGCGCACCAGCCCTAGCAAGGACAGGGTGCACGGCTGCACGGCACGACGGGACAGGTCCCCGTCGACGCCAGCGCACTTTCGCTCCAGAGTGTTGCGCTGATCTCGCAGGAAGCCCAGGAGCATGCTCCGCTCGTCGCCAACGGTGGGACCGCAGTGGCGCGAATTTTGCCCCGGGGCGACGAACAGCCCCGCCCGTCTGGGTGGGCCGCTCATCCGCGCGCCGCAAGTCGATACAGCGCAGTGCGCTCGTGGCCCGGTTCGGACTCGATCATCGTCTCCGCGACGAGACCGAAGCCGTTCTTCTCCAACACCTGCCGTGACGCTGTGTTCAGCGTCGAGACAGCCACCAGGATCGGTGCCTGCGGGTGATCCCGGCGGATCTGCTGAACCAGCCGGGCGATCAGCTCGGTGCCTACGCCGCGGCTGATGTCCGTGAGCGCGCCGATCCCGTAGTCCATGCCGAGGTCGTCCTCGGTCGCACGGTAGTGCGGTGCTTCGTCGGGGGAATCGGCCCACCGGTACCACTGGCTCCAGCCCACCGGCCGGCCGTCCTCCTCGACTACCAGCACATGGGTGGGGTCGTCACCCGCCAAGGCCGCATCGAACTCGGCGAGCTGCTCGGCGGGGTCATCTGACCACCAGCGCGCCACGTGCGCCTCTCGTAGCCATCGACTGAGCATCGGCAGGTCCGGTGCTGTCATGTCGCGCAGTGTCACCGTCATGATCGCCACTCTGTGCGAAGCAAGCCCATCCTCACCTCGTCGTCGTAGTGGCCGCGGATCCACACGTGCTGACGCAGTCTGCCCTCCTCGATGAAGCCGGCCTTGCGGTAGGCGGCGATGGCACGCGCATTGCCGGCCAACACGCACAGGTGCAATCGCCGCAGGTTGCGGCGGGTGAAGCCGAACTCGACGCTCAGACGCAGCGCCGCGGTCCCGTAGCCCTGCCCGCGGGCTTCGGGCAGCAAGGCGATCCCGACTTCGGCGTGTCGAGCCAGCGGATCCTCGTGAAAGAGGGTGCACTGGCCCACGGCGCCACCGTCGACGGTGATCATGAACTCCACCGACCTGTCGTCGACGTCCGCTGGGTGGGCTCGTCGGTAGGCGGCGAGGGTTAGCGGTGCGGGGGAGGCGGGCGAGCGCTCCTCCCACGTGTCGAGATCGGCCGCGATTTTGTAGAGGACTGCTTCGTCATCGTCGGTCCTCGCCCGTAGCTCGACTCGTTCGTCGTTGCGCATGGCGCGATCGTAGGCCGCCTGGGGTCCGTGGCACTTGCAATTTTGAACCACGATATCGGATAATACGAAATCGTGATAACCGATTTGGGACTACCTGATATTTCGATCGTGCTCGCCCTGCAACGGGCCACCCACGCCACGCTGCATGCGCTCACCAGCGAACTCGTGTCGCTGCACTTCACGGGCTCCGAGATCAATACGATTGCCAACCTCACCGGTGGTCCGCGCACCGTCACCGAACTGGCAGCGGCAACCGGCTCGCGTCCCAGCACCCTGACCAGCGTGTTGGACCGACTCGAGGGCCGCGGCCAAATCACCCGTGGCAGCCGCCGGGGCGATCGCCGTGCTGTGGTGGTGGAACTGACGGCCACCGGGCGGCGGTCGGGTTTGACGATTCGGCAGGCCCTGGATGCCCTGGAGCGTCGCGCGCTTGGCGCGATGCCAGCCGCGCAGAAGGCGGCCTTGCGAGCTGGCCTGCAAGCTTTGACGGAGGTGTCGGCGTGATCCCCCGCGAGCCCGTACCCAGCGATGCAGCGGCCATCTTCGACGAGTTGCTGGCTGATCCAATGGCCCGGACCAGCTGGGTCGAGCCCGATCTCGCGCCAATGCCGCGCCAGGACGCTGGCGAGACCAGCAGGCCGATTCGGACACCCCCGTATCCTCGAAGCGCCATGACTCGCACCTACGACATTCGCACCTACGGGTGCCAGATGAACGTCCACGACTCCGAACGCCTGGCCGGGCTGCTCGAGCAGTCCGGCTACGTGCGCGGCCATGGGAACGACGTCGATCTGGTCGTCTTCAACACCTGCGCGGTGCGCGAGAACGCCGACAACCGGCTCTACGGCAACCTGGGCCAGCTGTTCCCAGCCAAGCAGGCCCGCCCCAGCATGCAGATCGCGGTCGGCGGCTGCCTCGCGCAGAAGGACCGCGGCCGTATCGTCGAAAAGGCTCCGTGGGTCGACGTCGTGTTCGGTACTCACAACTTGGCCGCGCTGCCCGTCCTACTCGAACGTGCCCGGCACAACAACGAGGCCCAGGTCGAGATCGTCGAGGCGCTGCAGAACTTCCCGTCCGACCTGCCCAGTCGCCGCGAGTCGGCTTACAGCGCCTGGGTGTCGATCTCGGTCGGCTGCGACAACACCTGTACCTTCTGCATCGTCCCGAGCCTGCGCGGCACCGAGACCGATCGACGGCCCGGCGACGTGCTGGCAGAGATCCGCGCGCTCGTCGACTCAGGGGTCCTCGAGGTCACCTTGCTCGGGCAGAACGTGAACTCCTACGGCCGCTCCTTCGGTGACAGCCTCGCCTTCGGCAAGCTGTTGCGGGCCTGCGGGACGATCGACGGGCTGCAACGGGTGCGCTTCACCAGTCCACACCCACGCGACTTCACCGACGACGTCATCGCGGCGATGGCCGAGACGCCGAATGTCTGCCCGCAACTGCACATGCCGATGCAGTCCGGTTCGGACGCCGTGCTCAAGGCGATGCGCCGCAGTTACCGCCAGGAGCGCTACCTGGCGATCATCGACAAGGTGCGAGCGGCCATGCCGCACGCCGCGATAACGACCGACATAATTGTGGGCTTCCCGGGTGAGTCGGAGGCCGACTTCGAGCAGACGCTCGGCGCGGTGCGCGCGGCCCGATTCGCGAGCGCGTTCACCTTCCAGTACTCCAAGCGCCCCGGCACGCCGGCGGCGACCATGGCGGGGCAGGTGCCCAAAGCGGTCGTGCAGGAGCGCTATGAGCGGCTCATCGAGCTGCAGGAGGAGATCTCCTGGGACGCGGCCAAGGCGCTAGTGGGCGGCGAGGTCGAGGTGCTGGTGAGCTCCGGAGAGGGACGCAAGGACGGCGCCACCGGCCGCGTATCGGGCCGGGCCCGCGACGGGCGGCTCGTGCACGTGGCCACCGGTGCTGCTGTGGTCAATCCCGGCGACGTCATCACCTCGAGCGTCACCTACGCCGCGCCCCACCACCTCGTGGCCGACGCCCCGATCCGGACTCATCACCGTTGGGTCGGCACCGAGCCGACGCCAACGACCCGCCCCAAGGCGCTGCTGACGATCGGCCCCCAACCACCCGTTGTGTGACGTATCTGGGTGATCGTCGCCGGCGGTTTCTGCCGTCACTCAACGGCCTCAAGCGTCACTCGACCGCTCGAAACGTCACTCAGGGATGAGCGAGCGGCGCTGTGCCACCTCGGCCTCGGCCTTGGCGATGCGGGCTTCGTCGCCGGACTTGCGCGCGCGCTCCAGCTTGGCTTCTGCCTCGCCGAGCCGCTCGCGCAGGGCGGTGAGGAACGGGTTGGACTCGACGCTGGCCTGCCGCCATTGGGCGTCGACGGCGTCGCGTACCCGTTGTTCTGCTGCCCGCATGGCGTCGTCGAGGCGGCGGATGGCGTCGCGCGGAACATGCCCGGCCTCGTCGAAGCGGGCTTGCAACTGGCGCAGGGCCGACTGTGCCGCGCTCGGGTCGCCGATGTCGAGCCCCTCCGCCTCGGCAATGATCGCTTCCTTCTTGCGCTGGTTGTCCACCTGCTCGGTGTCGCGCTCGGTGAAGACCTCCGACCGGCGGGCGAAGAACGCGTCCTGCGCGGCGCGAAACCGGGTCCACAAGGCATCCTCGACGTCGCGCGCGGCGCGTCCGGACGCCTTCCACTCGACCATGAGTTCGCGCATGGCCGACGCGGTTTCTTTCCAATCCGACGACGTCGAGAGAGCTTCGGCCCGCTCGATCAACTTCTCCTTGACCGACTTGGCAGTGCCACGTTCAGCGTCCAGGGCCGCGAAATGCTGGCCGCGTCGACGACCGAACGCGTCGCGGGCGGCGGCGAATCGCTTCCACAGCGCGTCGTCGGTCTTACGGTCGACTCCCTTGATCAACTTCCATTCGTCGACGATCGTGCGCAGCCGATCTCCCGAGCTCTTCCACGAGGTGGCCGTCTCCGCGATGTGCTCGGCCTCCGTCGCGAGGGTCTCCTTCGCCGCGATCGCTTCGGCGCGTGCCTTCTCGCGCGCGGCTGCGTTGGCGCCGGCCTTCTCCTCGACGGCGGACAGCAGACCCGCCAGCCGGCTCGCGAGGGCATCCAGGTCACCGATCGCCGCCACGGTGCTCAACTGCTCCTGCAGCGCCACGGCATGCGTGCGCGTGGATGCGGGGTCGCCCGCCCCGGACTCCAGGCGCTTCTCGAGCAGGGTCACCTCGGTGGCCAGGTCGTCGTAGCGGCGCACGTAGAACGCCAAGCCCGCCTCAGCGTCCCCGGCTTGCCACGAGCCGATCTCGCGCTCACCATCCGCTGTCTTGACGTAGACGGTTCCCGCCTCGTCGATGCGTCCCCACTCCGAGCCCATGACAGAGCATTAGACACGATCAACCACGGTCGCGTTGCGCGTGAGGGTGCCGGTTAGCCTTCTGCAGGTGATCTCGGCCGTCGCATTCTGCCCGCAGCCACCGCTGCTCGTGCCCGCACTGGCGTCCGGAGCGGCCGGTGAGCTCGCCGCACTGCGGGCCTCATGCAGCACTGCCATCGCATCGCTGGCGGCTCCCGGGCGCAGGGTGGTCGTCCTGGGCGCGGGGGAGTCGACTCGATCACACTCGCCGCTCGCGCGCGGGTCGTTGGCCGGCTACGGTGCCCCGCTCGAGGTGACCCTCGGCTCGCCTGGATGCGCCGGTGCCGTGGAGCTGCCGCTGGCACTCACCGTGGGAGCCTGGCTGGTGCAGCAGACGCTCGGCCCGAGCTCAGGGGCCGTCGGGTTCTCCATCGGCCGCGGGGCCGAGCACCGGCCGACGGCGGCCGAACTGCGCGCCCTGGCCGACACCGACGATGTCGCACTACTCGTCATGGGCGACGGTGCCGCCCGCCGCAGCCCGACGGCGCCCGGCTACTTCGACCCTCGATCCGGGCCGTTCGACGACACAGTTCTCGCCGCCCTGGCTGCCGGCGACGCGGCGGCGCTCGCCGCACTCGATCCGCTGCTCGGACAAGCCGTGCTCGCCGCCGGAGTCCCTGCCTGGCGGGCCGCGGGGCGGCTCCTGCGCGGACGCTCCTATCAGGCCGAGATTCTCTACGCCGACGACCCCTACGGCGTCGGTTATGTCGTCGCCGGTTGGTGCGCCCATGGCTGAGTTGCCGGTTATCGCCGTCGTCGGCCCGACGGCCACCGGCAAGTCCGATCTCGCTGTCGCCCTGGCCACTCAGCTTGACGGGGAAATTGTCAATGCCGATTCGATGCAGCTCTACGTCGGGATGGACATCGGGACGGCCAAGCTCCCCCCCGCCCAGCGCGGCGGCGTGACACACCACCTGCTCGACGTCTGGCCGATCGCGAAGTCAGCGGCGGTGGCCGAGTACCAGGCGCTGGCCCGGGCCACGATCGCCGACATCCACGCCCGCGGCCACCTGCCCGTGCTGGTCGGGGGTTCGGGCCTCTACCTGCGCGGAGCCCTCGATCATCTGGAGTTCCCCGGCGAGTCGCCCGAGATCCGGGCCCGGCTGTATGGCGAGCTGACCGCGGGCGGGCCGGGGCGCCTGCACACCCGGCTGGCGGCGCTTGATCCGGCGGCGGCCGCCGCGATCCTGCCCACGAACGGACGACGGGTCATCCGAGCGCTCGAGGTCATCGAGCTCACCGGACGGCCCTTCACCGCCACCATGCCGGGCTTCGAATCGGTCTATGACTGCACCCAGATCGGCCTCGACCGCGACGACCTCGACGAGCGGGTCGCCCAACGGGTGCACGCGATGATGGCCGAAGGCCTGCTCGACGAGGTCCGCGGCTTGCTGCCCGCCGGCCTGCGCGAGAGCCCGACGGCAGGCAAAGCACTGGGTTATGCCCAGCTGCTCGACTGCCTCGACGACGACGGCGAGGTGTGCCGGGACCCGAGCCCGGCGGTAGAGGCGACGATCCGCGCGACCCGCCGGTTCGTACGCCGCCAGCGGTCCTGGTTCCGGCGCGACCCCCGGGTGCGGTGGCTCGACGCGGCCCGCCCCGACCTCGCCACCGCAGCCCGGCGGGCCCTGCCGAATACCCTGTAGGGATGCGGGTTCTCAAGGGGCACGGCACCGGGAACGACTTCGTCGTCGTGCCCGACCTCGAGGGCGTGCTCGAGCTCAGTGCGGGCCTGGTGCGCGCGTTGTGTGACCGGCATACCGGCATCGGCGCTGACGGCGTGTTGCGGGTGGTTCGTTCTGAGAACGAGCCTGAGGGGGCGGCCATGGCCGCCCAGGCGCCCTACTTCATGGATTACCGTAATGCCGACGGCTCGGTGGCCGAGATGTGCGGCAACGGAATTCGGGTCGTTTTGCGGTATCTCGTGACCGCCGGCGTCGTTGAACAGAGTGCGGCGGTGGCGACACGCGGCGGAATCAAGTGTGTGTGGGTCAGCGGAGACGGAAACGTCGCTGTGAAGATTGGCTCACCCCGGGTTCCTGCCGACCGGCCGGTCGTCACCGCCGCCCTAACCCTGCCGCGCCGCGGCATCGCGGTCCACATCCCGAATCCGCACGTAGTGGTCCAACTCTCGGAGCTCTCCGAGCTGGCCGCTCTCGATTTGAGCCGCCCGCCCGCGGTGGAGCCCGCGCGTGGGCCCAGTGGCCAGAACGTCGAGTTCGTGGTCCGAACCGGACCCCGCCACCTGGTCATGCGCGTGCATGAGCGTGGGGTGGGCGAGACCCAATCCTGCGGCACGGGGATCTGTGCCGTGGTCGCCGCCGTGGCCACCGCGGATGGACCGGCGGCCGACGGCGGGGTCTGGCAGGTTGACGTGCCGGGCGGCCGGTGCCAGGTCACCTGGGGTCTCGATGGTGAAATGGTGCTCGCAGGCCCCGCCGTGATCGTGGCCGAGATCGATCTTGACGACGACTGGCTCGCCGCCGTTGCCGGTGAATCAGGCCCCAGCGCTGCACCTGCGGCCGGCGCACCGGCCGAAGGAGGGTAATCAGGTGGTCTCGGCGTGTCACGATGGACGTGATGACTGACTTCGACGAGCGCGAGCACGACCCAGCCGGTTCGACTGGCGACTACGACCTGGAGGAGCGCCAGGCGCTGCGCCGGGTCGCCGGTCTGTCGACCGAACTCGCCGACGTCACCGAGGTCGAATACCGCCAGCTGCGCCTCGAGCGGGTCGTGCTCGTCGGCGTGTGGACGACAGGCACGCTGGTCGAGGCCGAGAACTCCTTGGCCGAGCTGGCCCGGCTGGCCGAGACGGCCGGCTCGCTCGTCCTCGACGGGCTGATTCAGCGCCGCGACCGCCCCGACCCGGCCACCTACATCGGTTCGGGCAAGGCCAAGGAGCTGCGCGACACCGTCATCGCCGAGGGCGCCGACACAGTGATCTGCGACGGCGAACTCACCCCGGGCCAGCTGCGCCAACTGGAGGAGGTCGTCAAGGTCAAGGTCGTCGACCGCACGGCGCTCATCCTCGACATCTTCGCCCAGCACGCGAGCTCCAAGGAGGGCCGTGCGCAGGTCGAGCTGGCCCAGCTGCAGTACCTGATGCCGCGGCTTCGTGGCTGGGGCGAGTCCCTGTCCCGGCAGGTTGGTGGCCGGGCAGCCGGCGGCGTCGGCATCGGCGGACGCGGACCTGGTGAAACGAAGATCGAGATCGACCGCCGCCGGATCAACACGCGGATGGCCAAGCTGCGCAAGGAGATCGCCGGGATGAAGACCTCCCGCGACGTGAAGCGGGCTCGCCGGGTCAATCGCCACGTGCCGAGCGTGGTGCTCGCGGGCTACACCAACGCTGGCAAGTCTTCGCTGCTCAACCGGCTCACCGACGCTGGGGTGCTCGTCGAAAACGCGCTGTTCGCCACCCTGGACCCCACCGTGCGCCGCTGCCAGGCCTCTGACGGCCGCCCCTACACGTTGGCCGACACGGTGGGCTTCGTCCGGCACCTGCCCACCCAGCTGATCGAGGCCTTCCGCTCGACACTCGAGGAGGTGGGCGAGTCTGACCTGATCCTGCATGTCGTCGACGCCTCCGACGCCGACCCCGAGGCACAGATCCGAGCGGTGCGCGCTGTGCTGGGCGACATCGACGCGCTGGCTGTACCCGAACAGATTGTGTTCAACAAGGTCGACGCCGCCGATCCGGAGATGCTCGTCCAGTTGAAGCGACTCGCGCCCGACGCGGTCTTCGTCTCGGCTCTGAACGGCGGAGGTCTCGACGAGCTGCGAACAGTTCTGGAGCACCGCCTGCCCAGCCCGGATATGGAGCTGCGGGTGCTGCTGCCCTATACCCGTGGTGACCTGGTTGCCCGTCTGCATGAAACCGCAGAGGTGCTCAGCTCCGAACACACTGAAGACGGCACGCTGTTGCACGCTCGGGTCCATCCCGGACTGGCTGCCGCGTTGGGGCCGTTCATCTGTGCGGCTGGCGTAACCTAGGACGACGCGCAGGCGTCACGCGGCGAAAAGCCAGAGGAGAAGCTGTTATGGGTTGGGAAGCACCTTGGCACTGGGTCGTTCTGGCGGTCATTGTGATCGCCTTGTTCGGGTACAAGAAGCTGCCAGACGCCGCGCGCTCGCTCGGTCGTTCGCTGCGGATATTCAAGACCGAGATCAAGGGCATGGGCGAGGACGACAAGGCCCGCGATGCGGCCAAGGAGAGCCCGCCGGCGGCCATCGCCGCACCGCCGCTCGAGAAGAACGACACCAACGGTGCCACGCCGACGGCGACCGCACAGACCGAGAAGCCCGCCAATAGTGCGCAGTAACCCGACCGACTGTTTGATGAGCTTCGACCAGCCGTGAGGACGCGCGCCGCGGGCCTGGTGATTGTTCTCGTCGCAGGCCTCGGACTGGCCGGCGCAGCTGCCCCAGCGACGGCGGCGCCCTTCCAGCCGCAGTGCGATCCGTTGAAGCCCGGCGGCGCTCTCACCGGCACACCCTGGGCGCAGACCCGGCTCAATCTGCAGCGGGTCGCGCAGGTGAGTACCGGCCGCGGGGTCGTGGTCGCCGTCATCGACACCGGCCTGGACCAGCGGCACCCGCAGATGCTCGACGCCCACGTCGCCCCGGGCCGTAACGTGATCGGCGCCGGCTTCTCACCCACCAATACCAATGACTGTTCCGGCTCCGGTCACGGCACCAGCGTCACCTCGGTCATCGCCGCGCAACACCTCGAAGGGGTTTCCTTCGCCGGGGTCGCCCCCGACGCCACGATCGTGCCCATCAAGCAGACCAACACCGGCGGTGACAAGTCCGGTACGGCCGAGGGCATTGCCGCCGGCATCGAGGCTGCGATCGCCGCCAAGGCCCGCGTCGTGAACATCTCGGTAACCGCACCCAACCCTGGTACCCAGCTGCATGCGGCGGTCGCCGACGCCGCCCGCGCGAACCTGGTCATCGTCGCCGCCGCCGGCAACGAAGGCCAGGGCAACAACTTTCCTGCCTACCCAGCGGCATACTCGACCGAATTCCCCAACGTCATCGCCGTGTCCGCGAGCGACGTCCAGGACGCGATCGGCGCGTTCGCCGATACCGGCAACTATGTGACGGTGGCCGCGCCCGGCGTGAACGTGGTGGTTCCTGCCCCCATCAGGGGCTACACGAAGGTCGATGGCACCAGCTTTGCTGCGCCCTACGTGACCGGCACGGTAGCTCTGGTGTTGGCCGCCCACCCGAGCATGACCGCGGCACAGGTGCGCAACCGCATCGAGGCGACCGCAGACCGTCCGCCCAAGAGTGTTCCCGACCGCAAGTACGGGTGGGGGATCGTCAATCCCTACCTTGCGGTCACCGCGATTCGTGACGACGCTGCATCGGTGCCCAGCGCGCGCAACGGCGCACCGCTGCCGGCCCTCGCCCTGGCGCGCCCGGCCGACCGGCACTTGGCCCACGTCGCGCTGGCCAGCGCCCTGGTACTGCTGGGGCTGAGCCTGCTCGCGGCAGCAGCGGCATCGGTCCTTCGAGGTCAGCGCCATTCTGGTCGCCGCGACACGCGACTGGGCCCATCTGCCGGCGATTGACGCGCTCGGCGGCGCAGGGTCAGTGCGGCTCGCCCGGCCCTTCGAGTGCCAGGATGCGTCCGGTGACGTCGTCGCGGTCGAGGCGGGTGATGCCCTCGGCCACACTCTCGGTGCTGATGATGGCTGGAAAGCTGTTGGGCGCGAGCCCGTTGACCCGAACCCCGAAGACGCCGAATTCGGCCGCCAGATGCCGGGTGAGGTGGTTCAGCGCCGCCTTTGAGGCCGCATAAACGCTCTGCCCCTGATTCGGGTATACCCGCGCTCCGGACAGGCTGGAAACGTTGACGACGTTGCGGTTGTGCGTGCGGTTGTCCTGGTCGCGGTGCATCCAGAATTCTTGGCCCAGCCGCACTGCCAAGCGCAGTGGGATGCCGACGTTCACCGCGAAGTGTCGGTCGAAGTCGCGCAGCGCGGCGTCGCCGTCGATCATGCCGTGCGGGTGCAGACCCAGGTACGCGGCGTTGTTGACGAGCAGGTCGACGCGGCCAAACCGGGCGAGGGCGAGCTCGACCACCCGTTCGACCTGACCCGGCTGCTCGAGATCTGCGATCACGGTGAAGACGCGAGCGTCGTTGTCCGGCAGTTGTGTTTGCGGCGCGAGGGGATCGACGTAGGACTCGTGCTGGGAGGGAATATCGGGCCGGCGGCGCCGGCAGACCGCCACGATGTCGTACTCGGCCGCAAAGGCATGGCAGAACGCGGCGCCCAGAGTGCCGCCGGCCCCAGTTAGCAGGCACACCCTTCGCCCGGTCGAGCGCTCACCAGTTGACAATGCTCTGCTCCCCCCACCGGGCGATCGCGTCGTCCTTGGCGCGGTGCAGCCAGATGATCACTGAGTTGCGGGCCTTGAGTCGATTGCTCTGGAACGCGTGCAGGGAGAACGGCGTGCACTCGAATATCATCAGCGAGTTGTTGATCGGCGCGACCGTGGCGCGCGGGCCGAGGCGCGCGGTGTCGAAGTCGGCGAACAGGCCCGTCTCACCGCCGTCTCCGGGCGACCACTCCGGGTTGGCCAGATAGAACAGCACCGAGACCGCCCGGATGGTCTCGCGCGCCGTGACGCCGGGTAAACGGGGGCCGCGTCGATATTCGATTTCGTCGTGGGGCAGCGCAACCTCGTGCGCATCGGGCGCGGCCTCGGCGAACCAGCCCGGATTGAGGTCGCTGTGCGGCCAGCCGGTCGCGCTGCCCGGATCATGGTGATGCAGGCTGCCGGACACGTCACCGGTTGCTGCCACGCCGGCTACGGCGCTAACAAGATCGTGCCAGTCGCGGGAGACGAACACGCCGAGCGGGCCGTCGCGAAAGTGCGCCAGTTCGGCGGCGGATGCGTCATATCCGGCCATGCTGCGCAAGAACGCTTCGGGGCGTTCCCGTGCGATGCGGCGGAACTCGTCGTCGAGCTGGGTATAGAACTCCGGCACGAACACGTTCTGCGCGACGACGTGGGGGAATGGCTCGTCGCGACGGACCCAGCGGCGATTGGCGATGAGTTCCTCGAGCGTGCTCATCGGTACGGCGGGAGCGGGCCGGGTGGTGGCACCATGGTGCCCGGACCGGTGCGCCGACGTGACTGCGAGCGCAACACCAAGGCGACTATGACGATCAGCAAGAGCACACCGCCAGCGCCGAGAACGATCGGAAGCGTGTTCGACCCCGAGTTCGACTTGGGGGCCGTCGTCGGACCGACTGGGCCGGTCTCGCCGGTCGCTGGCTGGCTGGTGTTCGTACTCGGGGTCGGTGACGACTGCGCCGTGGCGGCCACCTCGTCGAACACCGGATTGGGGGCGTTTGCCGGGACGTCGGTCGTGATTGCCTGGAGCGGACGAACGATGCCGTAGCCCGTGGCGAGGTCTTTGCCCGGAGTGCTCGCGTCTTCGGTCACCGTGGCCAGCAGACGAGCCACGACCTGCCGATTGGTGAGCTTCGGGAACTTCGACCAGACCAGCGCGACGGCGCCGGACACCAGCGCGGCGGAGTCACTCGTCCCCTCCGAGAAACCCAATTGCCCAGCGAAGTTCACGTCGACCATGTTCACACCGGGGGCAGCGACGTCAACGTAGGTCTGACGCTCGGAGTCCGGCCACGGTCGCTTGCTCCCGTCGACCGCCCCCACCGACAGGACACCGGCACAGGTGGCGGGGTAGAAAGGCGGGTTGCCCTTGCGGGCTTCGTTACCCGCAGAGGCCACGATCACGGCACCCTTGCCGATCGCGTAGCGGACCGCGGCGGCGACCTCCGTCGGGCACTGGTTGGGCTCGCCGGTGCCGTCGGTGCCCTGTGACAGGTTGATGATCCGGGCGTCGTGGTCGACCGCGTAGCGGATGCCCTGCGATTCGGCCCGGGCGGTATCGGCGGAACGATGGATCTCGTTGTGCACGACCACCGGCAGGATCTTCGCGCTTGGCGCGATGCCGGTCAGGTCGTACTTGCCGCCGCCCTGTCCGGCGATACGCCTGGCCATCGAGGTGCCGTGCCCGTCGAATCGATCGGTGTCAGTCCGGCCGTCGCCGCCGGCCAGATCTGTTCCGGGCAGCACGACTCCCTTGAGCTCCGCCGTGCTCGCCTGCACACCGGTGTCAAGGACGGCCACGATCATGCCCTGCCCGGTGGCGCCGGTCGCCCAGATCTCGCTGATCCGGTAGTTCCCGAACCAGTACTGCTTGCTCAGGTCGGGAATCGGGGGCGTCGCCTGAGCGGGGCCACCGGCGGCGAGGCAGAGCACGGCCGCGACCAGCGCCACCCCACTCGCGCGGCGAACAACGCGCATGGCGTTACCCGCTCTCGCGATCAGGCCCCAGCCGGGCCGCTCTCCTTGCACAGTCAGAGCTGCTCGCCTAACTGTCAATGACGCCGGGCGGGGCATCAGTCTCGCCCCAGACGCTCTCATCCTCGGCCAGCCAGGTCGAACGCTCGCGATCCTTCTCGCCGCCCTGGCCGGCGCCTCCGGTCATGGGCATCATGCCCATCCCGCGACCGCCTGCTCCGGCGCCGCCGAGAACAGCTCCGCCGCCGGCGCCGGCCATGCCGCCGCCTGCTCCAGCTCCCCCGCCGGCCAGACCGGAGCCGCCTGCATTGAGCCCGCCCGCGCCGAGACCGCCACCGCCGGCGCCGAGACCGCCACCGCCGGCGCCGAGACCGC
>JBDTXT010000013.1:0-16233 GCA_040006035.1 Pseudonocardiales bacterium
CGACCGACGCGCCCTCGGCGAGGAAGTGTTCGACGATCGAGCGGCCGATGCCGCGAGTGCCGCCGGTGACCAGGGCGCGCCGCCCGGTGAGTTGCAGATCCATGCCGATCGCCCTTTCTGGACGGTAGTCGAGCGGGTGCTGGGAGGCTACGCGCCGGAGGTCAGGCGTCGGTGAGTTCGGCGCCGCGGGCGCGCAGGTCGCGGTGCAGCCCGTCGAAGGCAGAGGTGGCGGGCAGCAGTGACTTGCGAGCCTTGGTGACGACGCTGTAGTTCGCGTCGACGACGTTCGCGAGCGGTGTCTCGGAGATTTGCGAGAGCAGTTGGTAGGCATCCATCGTGTGGAGGGCGTACAGCTCGGTGAGCCAGGTGACCATCTCGACCTGCGACACCCGCCAGGCGTCCTCCAGCGGGCGGCTTGAGCCGACGGTCATGAGGTGGTCGTCGTCCTCGAGCCGTGGCCAGCCCGGCGCCGAGCCCTTGATCAGCTCGACGATCAGGGTCGTGGTCATCGCTCCCTCGACTGCGGTGCCGCACGACTCGCCCTCACCCTGGCGGTAGTGCCCGTCCCCGATGGAGAACAACGCCCCCTCGACGTTGACGCCGAGGTAGCAGGTGGTGCCGGCGCGCATCTGCGGGGTGTCCATGTTGCCGCCGAAGCGGTCGGGCACGAGCGAGCTGCGCACCTCGTTGGACGCCGGTGCGACGCCGACGGTGCCGAGCATCGGCTCGAGGGGCAGATCGATGCGGTGTTCGCTGTGCCGTGCCTGGAACTGCACCGTGCGCGCGACCGAGTCGAGGTGATAGATCCAAGTAGTGTCGGGTAAAGCCTCCTGCAGCATCACCGTGCGGTCGGTGCTGGTAAGTCCGCCGAAGAACGGGATGGCCGCCGACGCGCCCCAGTCACGGGCGGGCTCCAGACTGACCAGGTGCAGCGCGAGGGTGTCACCGGGCTCGGCGCCCTCGACGTAGAACGGGCCGGTCTGCGGGTTCACGAAGCGCAGATCGACCTTCTCACTCGATAAGTCGGTGACGCTGCGCAGCGCGCCACAGAACGCATCGTCAGACCACAACCGCAACACCGTGCCCGGTGCGATCTTGCGTATCGGGGCCACCCCACCAAACGTGAACGCGTACTGCTCGAACGTTGGGGTCACCTCGATGATGTCGGTCATTTGTGAGTCCTCACGAGAAGGCGGTCACGGCAGGGTCACGTGCTGGGGGCCGAGCTCGGCGATCTTCTGCACACCGAGCAACTGCATCGTGCGGTGCACCTCGTCGCTGAGGATCTGCGCCGCGCGCTCGACGCCACGCTCGCCACCGGCCATGAGCCCGTACAGGTAGGCCCGGCCGACGAGCGCCGCGTCGGCGCCGAGAGCCCGCGCCGCGACGATGTCGGCGCCGCTCAGGATGCCCGTGTCCAACCAAACCTCGGCGCGACCCTGCAATTCCTGCACAACGTCGGGCAGCAGACGAAGCGGGACGGGCGCCCGGTCGAGCTGCCGGCCGCCGTGATTGGACACGATCACCGCGTTGGCGCCGGCGTCGACGACGCGCCGCGCGTCGGCCACGGTCTGGATGCCCTTGACCACCAGCGGCCCGTCCCACGCCGAGCGCAGCCACGCCAGATCGTCGTCGGTCATCGTCGGGTCGAACAGGGTGTCGATCATCTCGGCAACCGTGGAATCCCAGCTCGAGAGCGACGCGAAGGTCAGCGGCTCGGTTGTGAGCAGGTTCACCCACCAGGCCGGGTGCAGGATCGCGTTGCCGACCGTCTTCGCCTTGAGCTTGGGTGGGATCGAGAACCCGTTGCGGACGTCGCGCAGCCGTGGACCGGCGACCGGGACGTCGACGGTGAGGATCAGCGCCTCGAACCCTGCCGCTTGCGCCCGGGCGATCAGGGCCTCGGCGGCGGCGCGGTCGCGCCACACATAAAGCTGGAACCATTTGCGCGCGTTGGGCGCGGCGGCCGCGACGTCTTCGATCGACGTCGTCCCCATCGTGGACAGCGCGTAGGGCACGCCGTACCGCTCGGCGACCCGCGCCACCGCGCGCTCGCCCTCGTGGTGCATCAGCCGGGTGAATCCGGTCGGGGCGAACGCGAAGGGCTGCTCGGAGCGCGCTCCGAGGATGCACGTCGAGGTGTCGACCTGGGAGACGTCACGCAGCACTGACGGGTTGAACTGCAGGTCGGCGAACAGCGACCGTGCCCGGGTGAGGCTGATCTCGGCCGAGGCAGCACCGTCGGTGTAGTCGAAGACCGAGCGCGGGCTGCGGCGGCGGGCGATCGACCGCAGGTCCTCGATCGTCAAAGCCCGCGCGAGCCGGCGTCGCGTCGAGTTCAGCTCCGGCTTGTCCAGCGAGATGAGCGGCGTGAAGTCCGACCAGCGCGGCACACGTCGACGGGTTCGCGGCGGTGCTGTCACCGACCCGACGCTACGCCGTCACCGATCCCGGTCAATGGCCACCGAACGCGTCCCTCTGCAGATCATGAGCGCCACCTAACGGCTCGGCTGCGCGCCCCCGCGCTGCGCCTAGTCCTCTCGCGCTGATGAGCGGGTCAGTCGCTGATTGACGTGCCGCCGCTCCAGCCATGCCAGCGGTCGATTTCGACGTGCACGCTGACGCGCGGACGTTCCCGGTTGCGGTACGGCTGGCCGGTGTAGCGCTGAGACAGTCGATCGATGTCGCAAAGACCCTCATCGTCGACGATCGACACGACGTGTCCTTGCACGCTGACGTGGGTGTACCAGTCGTTCTGGGCCAGTGCGGTCAGCGAGACCCAGGGGTCTCGGCGCCGGTGATCCAGCCGCGCTCGCGCGGCGTCGAGACCAAGCAGAATGGTGCCGTCGGGTTCGACCAGTTACCACGTAGCCACCGTGAGAGCACTGCCAGGTCGTGCGTGATGCTCGGATCATGGCAGGCATCGAACGCATCGCGCGGGCGAAGGCGATCATGTAAGCGATACTCAAGGTCCGCGACGCGCCGCACGACGCGCGCCCACCTGTCGTCATCGGTCACGAGCCGCGACGCTACCCGCCGTTCGGCGCAACGGCATGTCGCGCGTACCGGCGCCGGTGTCCTGGAACGGGAACAGTCTTGTCAGCGCGCCAAGGCGACGATGTCCCAGTCCCAGCTATGGCGACGGTAAGCCACGGCTAGGCCGTCGGATTCCGCGGCGCGGACCATGTCCTCCGGGGGGTGGATGAACGCCCGGAATCCATTGCGGGTGAGCCGGCGGTAGCTGTTCTCGGCGCCGAACTGCACACGGTTGACGACGTTGGCTGCGGGATGGCTGTAGACCAGCGTCTTGCGGGCGTGACCGGCTGCCACCGACAGCAGCCTGGCGTAGTCGGGATAGCAGCAGACGACGCGGTGCAGTACGACCACATCCGCCGGCTCCACCTCATCCGGTGCCTGTGCGACGTCGAGGAATCGGCGGGTGACCCGGTCGGTCATCCCGGCCTGCTCGAGTAAGCGCGCCGCCTCGGCCTCGTAGTTCTCCGAGATCTCCAGGTTGATCACGTGCGAGGCGCCGCGACGCAGCAGCTCGATATGGAGCTGCCCCACTCCGCCGCCGATGTCCAAGACCGTGGCACCCGCGATGCCTTGCGAGGCAGCGAAGTCGACGATGCCCCGCGCCGCCGGGCTCAGACCCCGCCGTTGGTAACGCTTGGACTGACGACGCGCAAAGCGGCCGGAGAAGACCGACTGGTAGTCATCGGGGTCGCAGCACCCGGTCATGACGGCAGTATCCACCCGCAGGACCGACCCCGATACTGTTCGACCGCGTGCCGACGCGCACCGGCCGACCAAGACTGCTCGGAGCGGAGAACCCGCATCCGCTGGCCGATGACGCGGCCGTACAGATCGACAGCTTGGGGGCGCCTGCTGCCGGCTTCGCAGCGGTGGCCAAACCGGATTTGAACCTCAGAGCTCTGGGCCGATTGGCGTTTGAACACCTGCCGATCGTCATGCTTCGGTCTGCTTTGCCCCGGTATCGCGGCGCAATTGGTCGTCGATGGACCGTGAGTCGCCGCAACCGCTTCCGACAACTGGGCACCCGGGAGTGACACGCCGTTGACACCCTATGACAAGGGCTCCAACGCCGCGGCGTTGGAGCCCCTGTATTTACTGCCTTGCGTTGTAGCGGGGGCAGGATTTGAACCTGCGACCTCTGGGTTATGAGCCCAGCGAGCTACCGAGCTGCTCCACCCCGCGCCGGTATGTCCAGCCTACCGGGCGGGTGCGCGGACTCCAAACCACCCCTCACTTGGTCGGGGTCGCCTTGGGGGTGCCGGTTCCCGACGGCACCGGGCCGTACTTGGTCAAGTACGCCTCCAGCAACTTCTGCACCCTGCTCTGCGCCGCGCCGATGGCTGCGAAGTCGCCGCTCTTGAACGCCGCCTCCAGCTGGCTGAATGCGGTGTTCAGATTGGCGAGCGCGGCCACCTGGGTCACCGGTCCGGGAGGCGTCGTCGCACCACCCGTAGGCGGGGTGATTGTCGGCGGCGTGGTTGCTCCACCGCCGGGGTTGGAGCCGCCGCCAGTACCGTTTGTCAGGGTCTCACCGGTGCGGTGGCCGGGCCTGATGTCGCCGAGGGCGTCCGCCAGATTCGCGCCGTAGCCGATCCGGTCACCGTAGGCCACGAGGATGCGGCGCAGGATCGGGAAGCCGTTATTGCTTGCTTGGACGTATAGCGGTTCAACGTAGAGGAAGGTGTCGCCGATCGGCAGGGTCAGCAGGTTGCCGTGCACGACTTGGGACCCGCCGGCGTCGAGCAGCGAGATGTTGGTCGAAATGACGTCGGTGCTCTGGAATGAGTTGGCGATCTGTTCAGGCCCTTGGATGACAGAACCCGTCGGTAGCCTGAGCACCGTCATATTCCCGTAGTTCGGCCCAGGGTCGGAGTCGACGGTGATGAAGGCAGCCAGGTTGCTCTTGTTGTTCACCTTCATCGGCGACGTGAGTTGAAACTGCGAGCCGCTCGTCGAGCCCGGCGGCGCATCAGCGAGCACGTAGTAGGGCGGCTGGTCGCCCGTCGCGCCCGGAGCGGGATCGCTCGGCACGGTCCACTTGTCGCCCACGTTGTAGAAGGTCACCGGATCGTCGACGTGGTACTTCTCCAGTAGCGAGCGCTGTACCTCGAACAGATCTTCGGGGTAGCGCACATGTTCGCGGATTCCGCTCGGCATGGCCGAGTTCTTTTCGACCAACCCGGGGAACGACTTCATCCAGGCCTTGAGAACTGGATCCTTATCGTCCCACTGATAAAGGTTCAACGTGCCGTCGTAGGCGTCGACGGTCGCCTTGACCGAGTTCCGGATGTAGTTGATCTGGCTGTTCGGCTGACCCGCAGTCTTCTTGTTTCTCGTCAGCGAGTCCGAGGTGAGATCCGCCAGCGACTGTCGCTCCGAGTAGGGGTAGTTCGCGATTGTCGTGTAGGCGTCAACGATCCACACGATGTGGCCGCTGGCGGGGTCCACGACCGGATACGGATCACCGTCGACTTTGAGGAAGGGCGCTACTTTCTGCACCCGCAGTCGAGGGTCGCGGTTGATCAGGATCTTCGCGCCCGACGCGCTGACGGCGTTGTTCAACATGAAGTTCGTCTGCTTGTACTTCACCGCAAAGGCGAGCTTGGTCAGCGGACTTCCCAGCGAGATGCCCCCCGAGCCGTGATAGGTAACCTTCGCCGAACCGTCACCGTCGAACTCGCGCGGCGCGCCCTTGGCTCCGACGATCGCATAGTCGTTCGCGAGCTCGCCGAAGTACTCCTGCGGAACCTTCAACTGCACCGCATCGTTCAGCGGTCCGGCCTGCGGGATGTTGCCGTCGGCGTAACTGGAATTCGCGGTCACGTCGACATTGGCCTGGGCAGCGACGAACCCGTAGCCATGGGTGTAGTTGGTGTGCTGATTGATCCAGTTCGTCTGGTCGCCGGCCAACTTGGTCTTGCTCAGCTCACGCACCCCGACGATGTAGTCGCGAGTGACGCCACCGACGGTGTAGCGGTCGACATCGAGCTTGGCCGGGAAGCCGTAGAAGTTCTTCTGCTGAGCCTGCTGCTGGCCGAAGGTGGGCGACACAACGTTAGGGTCCAGGATCCGGATGTTGGCAACCGTCGCGTCGGCCGTCTTCAGCGCGTCCGCCGACGGAGTTGCCGTGACGGGATAGTCCCGGTAGGTCACCTTGGCGTTGTTCTTGCCGTCGTTCTTGACGATGCCGTATGCCTCACGCGTGGCTTTGATGTTGCGCGTGATGTAGGCAGCCTCTCTTGTGCTTGCGTTCGGCTTGACCGAGACCTGCTGGACGATCGCCGGGTAGATGCCGCTGATGAGAATGCTCAGAATCAGCAGCACCGCAAAGCCGATTCCGGGCAGCACCGCGCTGCGCAGCCACATGCTGGCGATCAGCCCTATTGCGATGAGGATGGCGATCGAGAACAGAATTGTCTTGGCCTGCAGGGACGCGTGCACGTCGGTGTAGGAAGCGCCGGTGAACTTACTGCGCGAGGAGAACACCAGGCCGTAGCGGTCCAGCCAGTATGCGACCGCCTTCAGCGATACGAAGACAAAGCCGAGAACGGTGAGGTGGCGCCGCGCGGCCATGGTGATCTTGGGGCCGGGGGTCTGCAGTCGGATCGCGCCGGACAGGTAGTGCACGCCGACCGACAGGATGAGCGCGAACAGCACCGCGGTGAACCCGAATCCGAGCATCAGCCGGTAGGCCGGGTAGTCCCACGCGAAGAAGGAAATGTCGCGATGGAACTGCGGATCCTGGACCCCGAAGGACGATCCGTTCAGCCACAACAGCCACGTCTGCCAGTGACCCATGGCCGACAGACCGGAGGCGAACAGTGCGATGACCACGACCGCGGCCAACACGAGCTTCTTGCGGGGCTCGACCATGACGCGGTAACGCTCGAGATTCTGCTGCTCGGCAGACATCGGCCGAAACGGCGGTCGCAGCATGTAGGCGACGACCAGGTTCACTCCGATGATCAGCGCCATAACGACGCCGAAGGTCAGGAACAGGAAGACCTTGGTCCACAAGACCGTGCGGTAAACACCCTGGTAGCCAACCTCGCCGAACCACAGCCAGTTGACATAGATGCCGGTGAGCGAGGTGAACGCGATCAGCAACGCGATCAGGATGCCCACGACCGACAGCGCGATCTTCCACCGTCGGGATAGGGCCAAGCTCGGAATCGGCGGCCGCATGGCCATACGGGCTACTCCTCGACGCAGGTTGGTCAACTCTCCGGACAACGTACCGGCCGCACGCCGGGTTCCGGCCGAGCGCCTGCTGGGATGCGGCACGATGGGACCCGTGACCCAGCCTGTCTTCCTAGAATCCGTGGCGGCCGAGATCGAGACACACGTCGGCGGGTCAGGGTGGGACCGGCCGCCGGTGCTCTTCGCGCTGGTCCGCGCTGCTCAGTTTGCGCTGGACGAGCCGGACACCGCTGCGAGGCTCGGCCTGGTCGAGGGCGACGCACTGACACCGATCGAACAAGAAGACCTGCCCGAAGGGCCGCTGGACGAGACGCTGGCACAGATCGCCTGGCCCGAGTCGGTTACCGGCTGCGCACTCAGCCAGGAAATCGTGATGTTGCCGCCGGGCGTCGAGGCCGAGATCGCCGACGTCGACGCGGCAGCCAGCCTAGCCGTCACACACCCCGAGCGGCGCGAGGCACGGCTCGTGGTCGCCGTCCTTCGTGACGGCAGCAGCGCGGCGGTGCTACGACTGCGTGAGACGGGTTCGGATGAGCAGAATCTGCTCACCGGGGCAGAACTCGCGCCCAACCTCGTCGCGGCTTTGCTCGCCACGCTCGACTAGCAAGCTCAGCAGTGTGGGACGGGCTTGCCCGCCTGCAGGTCGAGCAGATCTTGCCGTGCGGAGTGCAACGTGTCGACCTTCACCACGTTGAGCCCCTTCGGGATCGCGCCGCTCACGTCCGGACAGTTGCCGGCCGGGGCCAGGAACACGGTGGCACCCTTGTGCCGGGCGGCGATCATCTTCAGCGCGATACCGCCGATCGGGCCCACCTTGCCGTCGGTATCGATCGTGCCGGTGCCGGCGATGAACATTCCCTTGGTGAGATCGGTCGGGCCGACCTTGTCCATGATCCCGAGTGCGAACATCAAGCCGGCCGAGGGCCCGCCGATCTCGTTGCCGAGGCCGAGATCGACTTCGAACGGGGCCAGGCACGCATCCGCGACCGTGATCCCGAGCCGCGCCCCCTTGCCGTTCTTGGGCGGGTCGGTGAGCCGAACCTGCAGAGTTGCCGACTTCTTCGCGCGGATGACAGACACCTTCGCGGTGGTCCCCGCCTGCAGTGACTCGAGTACCGCGGTGAGGGCCTTGATCGACTCGACGGCCTTGCCGTTGAGGGTGACCAACCGGTCGCCTGGCATCAGAACGCCGTGCGACGGTCCCTTGGGATCGACCGTGACCACACCGAAACCGCGGGGGTAACCCAGCTCGCAGAACGCCGCCGCCGTGGCGCTGTCCTGGGAATTGGTGAAATCCTGGATGTTCTGCTGGTCGACCTGCTGCTGGCTCTTGCCGGGCGGATAGATCGACGATCTCGGCACGACGACCTCGTCGTGCAACAGCCACCCGTCCAGCGCTGCGAATGCGGTGAGTTGTTGAGTGGACACGTTCACGGTCGTCAGGTTGAGGTGGCCGGTGGTGTTCTTCGTCGCCGTTCCGTTGATCACGATGATCGTCTGCCCGGAGTCGTCGGTGCCCAGCGTGTTGTAGGTGGGACCAGGCGACAGGATGACGTAGGGCACCGGCATCGTCAGGGCCAGAACGAAAAGCACCAGGAAGAGAACTCCACCCACGAGCAGGGTGCGCACGCGTCGACTCACCCCGGCACTGTACTTGCCGGACCGGGTCGGGAGTCTCAGTCGGGTGTGGGTGCCGACTCGAGGCGGGCCGCACCGACCGGCGCCCGGGCTGTGCCACGGGCGGGCACGATCAGGGCGTCGAGGTAGTCGCGGTGCGCTCGCATCGCCTGGCGTGCGGTCGGCCTGCGGGCCGGGCGGGCTCGCCACCATGCCCAGAGCGACGCGAGGATGGTCGCGGCCACCGGCGTCGCCAACCACGCAGCCCAAGCCATGATCGCGACGCTACTGGCAAGAACGCGTTCACTGTGGGCGCAACACAGCCGTAGCGCCGGCGGGAACGAAGAGCACCGATTGCTCGTGCTACTACCGTGGCAGACATGACTAGCGGTGGCGGCAACCTCCCGTTCGGGTTCGGCAAGGACGAGGGTGGGCCCGGTGGCGGTGACGACCTGTCCGGTGCCATGCCGTTGTTCGCCGAACTGCAGAAGCTGATGTCATGGTCTGGCGGCCCGGTGAACTGGGATCTGGCTCGGCAACTGGCTGTCTCGAGTCTCGGGGGTGCGCAGCCGTCGGTCACCGCAGTTGAGGGCAGCGCCGTCACTGACGCACTGAGGCTGGCGGACCTGTGGCTGAACGAGGTCACCGACCTGCCCTCCGGCGTGACGACGGTCGAGTCGTGGACGCGCCTGGAATGGATCGAGAAGACCCTGCCGGTGTGGGGTGCCTTGTGCGACCCGGTGGCCGCGCGGGTCGTGGCCGCCATGTCGTCGGCGATCCCCGCCGAGCAGTTGGCCGAGATGGGCGCCGGGAACCCCCTGGCCGGGATCATGTCCCAGGTGGGCGGCCTGATGTTCGGCGCCCAGGTCGGCCAGGGGATCGGCGGCCTGGCTCAGGAGGTCGTCTCCTCTACCGACGTCGGCGTGCCGCTCGGGCCGATCGGCGTGGCCGCCCTCGTGCCGCAGAACGTGGCCGCCTTCGGCGAAGGTTTGGAAAGACCCGATGACGAGGTTCGGCTCTACCTCGCCCTGCGCGAGGCCGCTCACCAACGACTGTTCGGGCACGTGCCGTGGCTGCGCCAGCGCCTGCTCGACACGGTCGAGGCCTACTCGCGGGGAATCAGTGTGGACATGTCCGCGATCGAGCGGGCCATGGGTGAGATCGACCCGTCGAATCCCGAGAGTGTGCAGAACGCCCTGGCCGGCGGACTGTTCGCGCCTGAGGAAACTCCCGAACAGCAGACGGCCCTGCGCCGCCTGGAGACCCTGCTCGCCCTGGTCGAGGGCTGGGTGGACGCGGTGGTCGCGGCCGCCGCGACCGACCGGATGCCAGGTGCCGAGGCGCTGCGCGAGGCGTCGCGACGCCGCCGCGCGACGGGTGGCCCGGCCGAGCAGACCTTCGCCACGCTCGTCGGGCTCGAACTGCGCCCACGCCGACTGCGCGAAGCAGCCGCCCTGTGGTGGAGCGTCACCGAGAAGCATGGGGTGAGCGGCCGGGACGCGATCTGGTCGAACCCTGACCTGCTGCCCAGCGCCGATGACCTGGACGACCCGCTCGGTTACGCCGACACCATGGGCGGCCACCAGCTCACCGGCTTCGAGGACCCACCACCGGCGGCCCAGCCGCAAGCGCCGGCCGAAGGACCGGACGCACCGAGCGGCTCATAGGCCCTCAGGAACGAGATCGTCGGCCAGGTCGTCGGCGATGTTCAGGTTCGCTGCCGCGCTGATGCCGTCGAGGTAGCCGCGGGCACGTTCGGTGCGTGGGTGCCGCCCTACCAGGGCCCAGAAGTCCGGACCGTGCCCGGGGACCAGCAGATGGGCCAATTCGTGCAGCAGCACGTAGTCCTGCACCCACGACGGCATCGGGCGCAGCTTGTCCGACATCCGGATAGTGCGATCGACTGGTGTGCACGACGCCCATCGGGTGCGCATGTTCGCCACCCAGCGCACGCTCGCGGGCTCGGCGCGGCCGTCGAGATAGCTCGCCGACAGCTCGCCGGCGCGGCGTAACAGCGCGGCGTCAGTGCCGGCGCGACGCGTGCGTGAGCGAATACCGGTGTCGAGGCGCGCGACCATCTTGGCCACCCATTGCGCCTCCTCGGCGCGCGTGAACCGGGCCGGAATGAGCACCACGATGCGTTCGCCGTCGCGGTAGGCCGACACGGTGCGGCGGCGGCGAACGCTGCGACGCACCTCGACATTGACCCCGCCGGTGACAGCCATGGACCACACGGTAACCGGTCACTCCGACAACTCGGCGCGACATTCGGGCCGCCGAGATATCCACAGCCGCGCACCCCGGAATCGGACTTTATCCACATGGTTATCCACAGGTGTGGACACGTAAAGAGAAGCTTGAGACTTGGCCGGCCCTTCAAGGAGTGGTACGGACATCAGACTGGCCGACCAGGTATCGGCCGGCGAAGTTGATCACCTTCAGGCTGTCTGCTGACCTCGCCGGTTCAGTTTTCGCGGCCGGGGCGCGACGCCAAGGTGGGCATCTTTCGGCTGTGGATAACGCAATCGCGGGCCGGTGACCGTGGCACCGTGAGCGAATGCCTGGCAAGACCTCGCTGGACGTCATGCTGAACCCCGCGGCACGTCTGCTGTGGCGCGCCGCAGACGTCGTCCAGCTCGAACTCGGTGGCCGCGCTGTGCTGGTCGAAGGCCTCGACCCAGCCACCGTGCGCCGGCTGTTCTCGCCCCGACCGGCGACGCGAGAGGCGAGCGCGGGCCTGCTCGGCGGCACCGACGACGCGAATCGACATTCGCTGGCCAGCCTCACCGAAGCCGGGTATCTGTGGCCGCGCACCGATCCTGCCGCCGACACCAGTGCCGACGGCGATGCGCGACTTGCACCGCCCCGGCCGAGACTGGCGGCCGAACTCGCTGCCCTCACCGCGCAGCACGGCCAGCGGGCGGCGGAACTGCTCAACGCCCGGCGGCACTGTGTCGTCGCCATCCACGGCGCCGGGCGGGTAGCAGCCCACGTCGCCGCCGTGCTGGCCGCAGCCGGGATCGGCCGAGTTCATCTCGTCGACGCCGACGACGTGCGGCTGCATCAGGCGACGCCGGGCGGCGTAGGGCCGGCCGACGAAGGGCGCCGGTTCGTCACGGCAGCCAACGCGGCGGTGCAGCGGGCGGCACCGGACACCGACACCACCCCGCTACCCATGGGCGAGCGTCCCGACCTCGTCGTGCTGGCTGTCGACGAGCCGGTCGACGCCGAACGGCGCGGCGCGCTGCACGCTCGCGAATGCGCCCACCTGGCGGTCCGGCTCGGCGCCGACCACGGTGTCGTCGGGCCGTTGGTCATCCCCGGTCTCACCAGCTGCCTGCAGTGCGCCGATCTGCACCGCCGCGACCGGGACCCGGCCTGGACCGCGCTCGCTGTCCAGCTCACCGTGGCCCGGCGGCACGGAGCCGCGTCCGACGTCGCCCTGGCCACCGTGATCGCCGGAATCACCGCCCTGCAGGCGTTGGCCTTCCTCGACGGCGGCGAGCCAGCGGTGATCGAGGGCACGCTCGAGCTGCAACTGCCCGACTGGCGGGTTCGCCGACGGAGCTGGCCGGTGCACCCGGATTGCGACTGTTCTGGTCGCGCTACTGCACAATGATCGAGTGAGCGACATTCCGCAGCGGCGCGTGGCCCGAACTGCCAAGCTGGCATCCTTGCCGTTGGGTGTCGCTGGGCGGGCGACTGTCGGGCTGGGCAAGCGGATCACCGGCAAGTCGGCCGATGCGGTCGCTGCGGATCTGCAGGCCCGCACCGCGGAGCAGTTGTTCACCGTGCTGGGTGAACTCAAGGGCGGCGCCATGAAGTTCGGCCAAGCCCTGTCCGTATTCGAGGCCGCCCTGCCCGAAGACACCGCGGCGCCCTACCGGGCCGCCCTCACCAAGCTGCAGGAAGCAGCGCCGCCGATGCCTACGGCCACGGTGCATCGGGTGCTCGACGAGCAGTTCGGCCGACGCTGGCCCGAGCGCTTCCAGTCCTTCGACGAGGTGCCCGCCGCGGCGGCCAGCATCGGCCAGGTCCATCGCGCCGTGTGGGCCGACGGCCGCGAGGTGGCCGTCAAGCTGCAGTACCCGGGGGCCGGGCCGGCGCTGATGGCCGACTTCACCCAGCTGTCGCGCATGGGATGGCTGTTCGCGCGCATGTCGCCCGGGCTCGAGGTCAAACCCTTGCTGGCCGAGTTGAAGGAACGGGTGCTCGAAGAGCTCGACTATGGGCTGGAAGCCGACGCCCAGCGCCGGTTCGCCAATGCCTACGCCGACGATCCCGACATCGCGATTCCCCGTGTCGTGGCCAGCGCGCCCAAGGTGATTGTGACTGAATGGCTCGAAGGCACCCCGCTGTCGCGGATCATCGCGACTGGTACGCAGGCCGAGCGCGACCAGGCCGGTTCGCTACTGGCCTTGCTCCACTACTCGGCCCCGGCGCGGGCCAAGCTGCTGCACGGCGATCCGCACCCGGGCAACTTCCGCATGCTGGCCGACGGTCGACTCGGAGTGGTCGACTTCGGTGCGGTCGCGAGACTTCCTGACGGGTTCCCGGTACCGCTTGGCCGGCTGACCAGGCTGGCCCTCGACGGCGACAGCGACGGCGTCATGCGCGAGATGCGGGCTCAGCACTTCCTGCGCCCGGGCGTGGCCGTCGACCCGCAGCAGGTCATGGACTACCTCGGCCCGATCGTCGCGCCCTTGATCACCCCCACGTTCACCTTCAGCCGCAAGTGGATGCGCCAACAGGCCAATCGCATTGCTGATCCGCGCAGCCAGGACGCCCGGGTCGGGCGGCAGTTCAACCTGCCGCCGTCCTACTTGCTGATTCACCGGGTCACCCTCGGCTCGATCGGGGTGCTGTGCCAGCTTGGTGCGACAGCCCCGTACCGCTCGCTGGCCGAGCAATGGCAACCCGGCTTCGCCCAGCCCGCGGCGTGACCATCCAGCCGGCGCCGGAGAGCGTCTTCACCTACGGCGCCCCCGCCCTGAAGTTCGGCCACGGGGCCGCGGACGAGATCGGCTACGACCTGGCTCAGCTGGGGGCTCGCCGGGCCCTCGTCGTCACCGACCCGGGTGTCGCGGCCACCGGGGTGCCCGAGCGGGTCGCGGCGCAGATGGGCCAGTTCGGCGTCGAGGCAGCCGTGTTCGATGGGGTCCGGATCGAGCCCACCGACGCGAGCATGCAGGAAGCGATCGACTGGGCACGGGCCAACGGGCCCTGGGACGCCTTCGTCGCGGTCGGCGGCGGGTCGAGTATCGACACCGCCAAAGCGGTCAACCTGCTGCTGAGCAATCCTGGCGAACTCATCGATTACGTCAACGCACCGGTCGGCGGGGGTCGGGCGCCGGTGAACGCGTTGTTCCCGCTCGTCGCGGTGCCGACGACGACGGGTACCGGGGCCGAGAGCACCACGATCTGCGTCATGGACGTGCTGGCGCAGCGGGTGAAGTCCGGCATCAGCCACGCCCGGCTGCGTCCCACGCTGGCTGTCGTCGACCCCGCGCTGACCATGACCCAGCCCGCCGGCGTCACCGCGTCGGCCGGTATGGACATCCTCTGCCATGCCTTGGAGAGCTACACCGCACGTCCCTACACCGCGGTCGCACGCAAAGAACCAGCAGAGCGAGTGCCCTACTGCGGCTCGAACCCGATCTCGGACATGTGGTCGGAGAAAGCGCTGGCGCTGATGGCCTCGAGCTTCCGTCGGGCGGTAGGGCACGGCGACGACCCGGACGCCCGGGGCTCTATGGCGCTGGCGGCGACCTTCGCCGGTCTGGGTTTCGGCAACGCCGGCGTGCACATCCCGCACGCCAACGCCTACCCGATCGCGGGCCAGGTTCGCGATTTCCACCCCGTCGATTATCCCGAAGGTGATGCGATGGTGCCCCACGGCATGGCCGTCTCGCTCACCGCACCAGAGTCATTCCGCTTCACCTTCGACGCTGCGCCCGACCGGCATGTGCGGGCGGCGCAGTTGCTCGATCCGTCGGCCGACATGCCGTCTGATCCGGCGGCGCTGCTGCCCGGTGTGCTCACCGCCCTCATGCGCGACATCGGCATCCCCGACGGTGTCGCGGCCGTCGGCTTCGGCGACGCCGATGTCGATGACCTGGTTGAGGGCGCTCTGAAGCAGCAGCGGCTGCTGGCCACCGCCCCGCGCCCGGTCGCGGCCGAAGACCTGGCCGGCATTTTCCGGCGCTCGATGTCACTTTGGTGAACATTCGCGAATAACTTGCCGACAGGCGCGCGACCGGAACGGTTAGATCACGCGCACAAACGCGTAGTAATGGAGGGTGCAGGAAACGTGCTCGATCTGTGCCCGGGTGGCTGACCCGGTAGCTGACGGCGACCCCCCGCTCACCTGGTGTGTCGACGTGATCGAGACACGCGACGGCAATCGCACCCGCTGGGTCTGCGGGGAATGCACCCGCCGATACGTCCGCTCGATCGAGGCCAAACTCGACCAGCAGTGGTGGTGACCCTCCCGCTTTGCACCTTTCATCGCCCCTGACGCGAAACGGCCGCCGGATCGGGTGATCCGGCGGCCGTGTCGGGTAGCGGGGCGCTGCGGTGGCGTTCCGGGTGCCCGTTCGGTCAGACAGCGCGAAGTGCGTGACGCCGCTCGACGGCGCGGGCGCGCCGTCCTGCAGCGTGGACACGCATTTCCACGCGGTGCCAGCGGCGGGCCGAGGCCAGCTCCCTGGCGACGCGCAGTTGCTGCCCGTCTCGCTGAGTCTCGCGCATTCGCTCGCGCGCGAGCGCTTCATGCAGGGTGTACATCTCGATGCTCCTTGTAGTCATGCTGGTGGTCGTGGTGTTCGTGATCGATACGGTCGGTGCACGCAGCGCGGTTCGCCGGCGAGCGCCGGCCGTGCGGATGTTCGTCATGCAGCCACCTCGGTGCGCTCGTCCTTACGAGGACGGCCACGCGGGCGCTTGCGGGCGACGATCGCGCCACGCTCGAAGATCTCGCCGCCCCAGACGCCCCACGGCTCCCGACGCTCGAGGGCGCCGGTGAGGCAGGCGAGCCGGGCCGGGCAGTCGACGCACAGCGCCTTGGCCTGCTCCAGTTCGGTCGGGGTCTCGGCGAACCAGAGATCCGGGTCCTGCACCCGGCAGGGCACATCGTCCGGACAGTCCTTGGCGAGCGGGTCGAGCCCGATCGGGTCAGAGACGAGATCTTCTGGTGCGAAGCTGGTCAACACGTCGGGTCACCTCCTTCTTAGTTCGACTTCTTGGTTTGGATGAAGTTGGACAAACAAAAAGGCCGCGGTTCCCAAGCTGGGAGCCGCGGCCTCGAAGAGCCTCTCGCTGATCGCTGATCAGCGGGGTACCCCTCGAGGAGGACGGTCCTGCTTGGCGGCCTGGACATCG
>JBDTXT010000014.1:0-16003 GCA_040006035.1 Pseudonocardiales bacterium
GGGGGCGTAGGGGTTGCGTACCGGGTCCACGATCGGACTGTATCCAGCTCTCTAGTGAATACCGCAGACATCCGAAGAAAGAATGATCGTGTCGCGTCGGCTGTGATCATCCAGGAGTTGGCGTCGCATTTCGCGCTAAGTGCTGGGTGATCACTGGGCTGGCTCCGGCGGGGTTGGGGTTCAGGCGGAGGGAAGGGTGAGGATCTCGGCGCCGTCGTCAGTGACGGCCAGCGTGTGCTCCCACTGCGCGGCCCACGAGCCGTCGCGGGTGAGCACCGTCCAGTCGTCGTCCCACATGAACCAGTCCACCCCGCCGAGCGTCAGCATGGGCTCGATGGTGAACGTCATGCCCGGTTCGAGGATGGTGTTCGCCCGCGGTTCGTCGTAGTGCAGGATCGTCGGCTTGGTGTGGAACGACGGGCCTACGCCGTGGCCCGTGTAGTCGCGCACCACGCCGTAGCCGAAGCGGCGCGCGTAGGACTCGATCACCCGGCCGATGACGCTGATCGGACGGCCGGGCCGCACCGCGTTGACCCCCCGCATCATCGCCTCGTGGGTGCGCTGGCCGAGGTCGCGCACCTCGGCTGCCACGTCCCCGGCGTAGAACGTCGCGCAGGTGTCGCCGTGTACGCCGTCGATGAACGCGGTGATGTCGACCTTCACCACGTCGCCGTCGGCCAGCGGACGGGAGTCCGGGATGCCGTGGCAGATAACCTCGTTCACCGACGTGCACAACGACTTGGGGAAGCCCTTGTAGCCCAGGGTGGACGGGTACGCGCCGGCCGCCACCAGGAACTCGTGGCCGACCCGGTCCAACTCGTCGGTGCTCACGCCAGGCGCGACGTGTCGGCCGACCGCCAGGACAGCATCGCCCGCGATCCGGCCGGCGACGCGCATCCGGGCGATGGTGTCGGCGTCCTTGACCATCGGGTCATCACGGTCGGCGGGGGTACCGGCCGGCGCGTCGACGTAGTGCGGGCGCGCGATCGAGTCAGGCACGCGACGGCGGGGCGAGATCACCCCGGGCGCGATCGGCGTGTGAACGGTCACCCATCCATTCTGCCTGGCTGCGAACCGGGCCGCGTCGCGACGAGGTCGAGCACGGATCGCACCGCCGTATCCGGCGATGCCGCCGCCACCAGAGGCAGCGGGGAGCCGTCCGCGGCGAGCACCGACCAGCCCGCCAGACTCACCACTGGCACGGCGGCCCGGCAAGCCAGCGCGATTTCGCTCAGCGTCCCCCAACTGCCGCCGACCGCGACGATGCCGTCAGCGCATTCGACCAGCAGGGCGTTGCGCAGCTCGCCCAGCCCGGTCGGGACCGAGATCGTCAGGTATTGGTTGGCGGCTGCGCGATCGGTGCCGGGCAGCAGCCCGACCGCGACGCCACCGGCGGACGTCGCCCCCTCGGCGGCCGCAGCCATCACGCCGCCCAGCCCTCCCGTGAGAACGATCGCGCCGCGCTCGGCCAGCAGCCGTCCCACGTCACGGGCCAGCGCGCAGATCTCCGGCGTCGCCTCCGCACCCGGACCGACGACCGCGACCCGCAGCGGACCAGCAACCAACTAGACCTCGACCACCATTGGCATCAGCATCGGGCGGCGGCGGTAGGTCTTGTCCACCCAGCGCCCTACCGTCCGCCGCACGATGTTCGCCAAGGCGTCGGTGTCGCTGACCCCGTCGGCGACCGCCTTCTCGACCACGTCGATCAGCTCGGCCCGGATGGGGTCGAGCGCCGACTGATCCTCGGTAAAACCGCGAGCGGTGATCTCCGGGCCGAAGACCACCTTGCCGACCTCGAGGTCGACGGCGACGAGGATCGAGATAAAGCCCTCCTCGCCGAGGATGCGCCGGTCCTTGAGTGCCGCGTCGCCGATGTCGCCGACCGCGAGACCGTCGACGTAGACGTAACCGACGGGGATGTTGCCGACGATGTTGGCCAGGCCGTTGTTGAGGTCGACCACCGTGCCGTCGGGTGCCAGCATGATCCGCTCGTCGGGGATACCGGTCGAGCGGGCGATTGCGGCGTGCGCGCGCAGGTGGCGCCATTCGCCGTGCACCGGCATGTGGTTGGTCGGGCGCACCGCGTTGATCAGGTAGCGCAGCTCGCCGGCCGGCGCGTGTCCGGACACGTGCACGAGAGCCATCGACTTGTGGATGACGGTGGCGCCGAGCCTGGACAGGCCGTTGATGACCTGACCCACCGAGGTCTCGTTGCCGGGGATGAGCGAGGAGGCAAGCAGGATCGTGTCGTCGGGGACGATGCGAACGGTCTGGTGCTCGCGGTTGGCCATCCGCGACAGCGCGGAAAGCGGCTCGCCCTGCGACCCGGTCGAAACGAGCATGACCCGACGAGAGGGTAGTTCCTCGGCCGCCTTGACGTCGATGAGGACTCCGTCTGGCACCTGCAGCAGCCCCAGCTCGCGGGCGATCTGCATGTTGCGCAGCATTGAGCGCCCGACCAGGGCAACCAGCCGGCCGGACGCCACCGCGGCATCGAGCATCTGCTGGACACGGTGCACGTGGGAGGCGAAGCAGGCGACGATGACGCGGCCTTTCGCCTTGGCGATGACATCGGCCACCACCAGACCCACCTCGCGCTCGGACGGGATGAAGCCGGGGACCTCGGCATTCGTCGAGTCGGCCAGCAGCAGGTCGACGCCCTCGTCGCCGAGGCGGGAGAAGCCGGGCAGGTCGGTGAGCCGGCCGTCCAGCGGCGTCTGGTCCATCTTGAAGTCGCCGGTGTGCAGGACGGTGTGCTTGCCGGCGCGGATGGCCACCGCGAGCGCGTCCGGGATCGAATGGTTGACCGCGAAGAACTGCAGTCCCCAAGCGCCGATGGTGAGCGACTCGCCCTCGGTCACCCGGCGCAGGTCGGGCTTCATGCGGTGCTGGTCGAGTTTGGCCGCAACGAGCGCCAGGGTGAGCCGCGAGCCCAGGATCGGAATGTCCTTACGCTCACGCAGCAGGTAGGGCAGCGCGCCGATGTGATCCTCATGCCCGTGGGTCAGCACGACCGCATCAACCTGATCGAGACGATCGGAGTAGTAGGACCAGTCCGGCAGCGTGATGTCGACGCCGGGTGAGTTGGTCTTGCCCAGCAGCATGCCGCAGTCGACGATCAATAACCGACCGTTGAGCTCGAACATGGTCATGTTGCGGCCGACCTCTTTGATGCCACCGAGCGCGACTACTCGCAGCGCACCCTTGGGCAACTTCGGAGGTGGTCCCAGCGCGCTCTTGGGGAGGGAAGTCACCTCACGAGGTTATCTGCTGCGCTCGCAGCCGATCGGCGGGCGCTACGGTCTGCAGTCATGACCACTGTGACGGCGTTGGATTCCACTCAGATCACGAAGATCGGTGTCGGCGTGATCATCGGCCTGGTCGTGGCCGGCTTGGTGCTCAGCCTGATCATCACCGCGATTGTCGGCCGGATCATCATCGCGGTCGTCGTCCTCGCGCTCGGCATCCTGGTGTGGCAGCAACGCACCGTCATCCAGGACCACGTGAACAAGTGCCAGCTCGACATGACGTTCATCGGCATCCATGTGAATGCACCCGACCACGTCAAGCAGGCATGTCTGGCCAAATCGCGGTAACTCAGTCGCTGGCCGGGTCCCCGGGTCGCTTGCCGCGGCTGCGCGCGAAGTGGATCGCCGCCGGCAACAGTGACAGCACGACTACCCCGATGACCGCGTAGTCGATGTAGCCCTTATGGTCCTGGACGAATTTGATCTTGCCGAGCTGGCGCCCCAGGAGCAGCACGCCATCGGCCCAGATGACTCCGCCGAGAATGCTGTACACCGCGTACAGCGAGAAGCGCATGCGGCCCACGCCGGCCATCACCGTGGCCACCGTGCGGACGATCGGCACGAATCGGCCGAGGATGATCGTCCATGACCCGAAGCGTTCGAAGAAGGCGTGCGAGCGCTCGACGTACTCCGGCCGGAAGAACCGCGAATTGGCCCGGTCGAAGACCACCGGCCCGGCACGGTAGCCGATCCAATAGCCCACCAGGTTGCCCGCAATGGCCGCGATCGGCGCGACGACCAGGAAGGCCCCGAACGAACTGGTGATCTTGCCAGTGGCGAGTGCGATGCCGGCGGCGAACAGCAGGGTGTCGCCGGGCAGGAAGAAGCCGAGCAGCAGCCCGCACTCCGCGAAGAGCACGATCGCGAGGACGAGTAGCGCCCCGGAGCCGGACAAGAGTTTGTCGGGGCTGATCGGATTGGCGAGCACGGCGGTGGCGATCGACTGCATGCCCGGGACTCTACGGACGTTGGCTGTGCAGCAAATGACCCCTCTCAGCGTTCAGCTCGGCCCGGGAGCAGGGCGACACGCCGCACGGCAGCCTGCTGCGGGGCCAAGCTGGGTCAGCGCGCGTGCCAGGCGGCGAGCAGCTCGGCCTCGCGGTCGGCCGCCAGCCCCGGTGTGCGCTCGTTGGGCTGCCAGCCGCCGGGGACGCCCTGCTGCCAGGCCCACGTATCGGCCACTGTCTTTTGCAGCGACCGCCAGCGCAGGCCGGCCGCCTCGGCCTCGGCCGGGTGGGGGGCGAAGGCGCCCGGCGATCCGGGCACCCAGAGCGGTATCTCGGTCCAGGCCGCGACGTCCTGCGAGACCAGCCAGTCGTCGCCGACATAGGTAAACCTGGCGTCCGACAAGGTCGCCGCCAGGCAGGCAGCCATCAGGTCGCCGCGGGTATCGCGGGCTGGCGGTCCGGCCGCCTCGAACTCACCAGCCGCACCCGAGAGCGCGAACGCGGCCAGGTCGCGGGCATCGATGAGCGACATCGCATCGGCGGCGGAGCCGGGGACGAGGACTTCCCCACCACGGGCCACGCGGGCTATCCACCAGGGCAGCCGGCCGACGGCTGAGTCGTGCGGGCCGACGATGCAACCGCCCCGCAGCACCGCAGTCCGGTCCGCGCCGAACGCTCGGACTGCCGCGAGCTCGCAGCCCGCCTTGAGCCAACCGTAGGACTCGCTGTCGGACAGTTCCGGCGGCACATCGGCACGGGTGGCATCGGGGTCACCCTGGTGCAGGCCGCCTACGCGGTAATCGGCCAGCTCGGGCCAGGCGGGGAAAACATTGATGCTCGACACGAACGCGTAGTGCCCGGACGTGGGGGCGAGCAGTTCGGCGCTGAGCCGGACCTCGGCCGGCACGTAGCCGCAGGTGTCGAGCACGACGTCGAAGCTGCGGCCCGCCAGTTGCTCGAGATCAGCGGTATCGGTGCGATCGCCGATGACCTCGGCCACGCCGTCCGGTGGCGGCCCTGACTTCCCGCGATTGAAGATCGTGACGTTTGCGCCGAGCGCCTGCGCCTCGCTGACGACAGCGCGTCCGAGAAAAACCGTTCCACCCAGAACCAATACGTCCATGCCCCCAGCCGACCATCTGAGAGGGTGTTCCGTCGAGCGCGTTCGCTCACCGCGCAGCGACGCTGACCCGACGGGTGCGCGATACTGCCGGGGAGCCGAGCCGACTACCAGGAGCAACCGATGCCTATCGCCACCCCCGAGTCCTACGCCGACATGCTCGATCGCGCCAAGCAGGGCGGCTTCGCCTATCCGGCTATCAACGTGACCTCGTCCGAGACCGTGAACGCGGCACTCAAGGGCTTCGCCGAGGCGGGCAGCGACGGCATCATCCAGGTCTCGACGGGCGGCGCGGAGTTCGCGTCCGGCACCGGGATCAAGGAGATGGTCACCGGGGCCGCCGCGCTGGCCGAGTTCGCGCACGTCGTCGCGGAGAAGTACTCCATCCAGGTCGCGCTGCACACCGATCACTGCCAGAAAGAGAAGCTGGACACCTACGTCCGTCCACTGATCGCGATCTCCCAGCAGCGGGTCGACGCCGGGCAGAACCCGCTGTTCCAGTCGCACATGTGGGACGGCTCGGCCATCCCGCTCGAGGAGAACCTGCAGATCGCGGCCGAACTGCTCGAGAAGGCGGCCAAGGCGCACATCATCCTCGAGGTCGAGATCGGCGTCGTCGGTGGCGAGGAGGACGGCGTCGAAGGCGAGATCAACGACAAGCTGTACACGACGCCCGAGGACGCGCTGCGCACCGCCGAGGTGCTCGGCACCAGCGAGAAGGGCCGCTACCTGCTGGCCGCGACGTTCGGCAACGTGCACGGCGTCTACAAGCCCGGCAACGTCAAGCTGCGCCCCGAGGTCCTCAAGCAGATCCAAGAGGCGGTCAGCGCGAAGGCGGGCAATGATCAGCCCTTCGACCTGGTCTTTCACGGTGGCTCGGGCTCTGCGCTCGAGGAGATCCGCGAAGCGCTGTCCTACGGCGTCGTGAAGATGAACGTCGACACCGACACCCAGTACGCCTTCACCCGGCCGATCACCGAGCACATGTTCAAGAACTACGACGGCGTGCTCAAGATCGACGGCGAGGTGGGCAACAAGAAGGCCTACGACCCGCGCAGCTACCTCAAGGCGGCCGAGCTCGGCATGGCGGCCCGGGTCACCGAAGCGTGCGAGGCACTGCTGTCCGCCGGCACGTCGCGGACCAGCTGAAAGCCCGATCGGGCAGCCCCCGCCTCCCCAGGCGGGACTGCCCGATCGAGGGATGTGGCGCCTAGCCGGCGAGCACGAAGTCCTCGTGGGACTCCGGCGCCGCTGGGTGCCGCGGCACGCCGCGCAGGGCGACGTAGGCGGCCACGCCACCTGCGGCGACCAGCACCGTGGCGACCAGCAGCCCGGTGCGGTAACCGGACAGGAACGCGTCCACGGGTGCGTGGCCGGCGCGCAGCGCCACACTCTGCCGCGCGGTCAGGATCGCGCCGATGACGGTGATGCCCAGCAGCCCGGCCATCTCGCGGGCCGCGTTGAAGATGCCGGAGGCCACGCCGGCCTCCTCGGTGGGCATCGAGTCGAGAATCATCGCGGTCAGCGGGACGGACAGGCCACCGCCGACGCCGATGACCGCGAAGCTGGGCATCAGGGACAGGAATGTCGCGTCGTGCCCGAGCAGGCTCACCGAGCCGATCCCCAAGGCCATCAGCCCCATCCCTCCACCGGCCGTCAGCGCCGCGCCGAACCGGATCGACACCCGCTCGGAGGCCACGGCGCTGGCGGCCATCAACAGGGCCATCGGCACGAACGCCGCACCGGCCTTGGTGGCCGAGAAGTTCAGCACGTTCTGCAGGTACAGCGACGTGAAGAAGTAGATGCCGAACAGGCCGAAGCCCCACATGACGATGGCGATTATGCCGCCGGAGAACACCCGCCGGCCGAACAGGGCGACGTCGACCATCGGCTCGTCGACGCGCAGTTCGAGGGCCACGAACACGGCGCCGAGCAGGGCGCTGGCCGCGAAGGCACCGAGGATAAGCGTGGACGTCCAGCCCTTTTCGTGCCCCTCGATCAGGGCGTAGGTCAACGCGAACAGCGCAAGCGCGGATGTGACCAACCCAGGCATGTCGATGCGGCGCCGCTGCGCGTTGGCGTCGGCAGTCTCCGGGTCGATCGACCACATGCCCAGCGCCATGGTGGCCAGCCCCACGGGGACGTTGATGAAGAAGATCCAGCCCCAGTCCAGGTGCTGGCTGATGAGCCCGCCGAGCAGCGGACCGACGGCCAGGGCGAGCGCGCCGACGGCGCTCCAGATCCCCACCGCGGCGATGCGCTCGCGGGGCTCCGGGTAGGCAGCCGAGATGATGGCCAGCGTCGTCGGGGTGACGAGCGCCGCGCCGAGGCCCTGCACCGCGCGGCTGGCGATGAGGATGTCGGCGCTACCGGCCAGGCCGGCTACCAGCGAGGCGGCGGTGAAGATAGCGAGGCCGATCATGAACAGCCGTCGGCGTCCGTACAGATCGCCGAGCCGTCCGCCGGCGAGCAGCAGGCTGGCGAAGACCAAAATGTAGCCGCTGACGACCCACTCCAGGCCGGCCGTCGAGAGGTGCAGGTCGCGCTGGATCACTGGGATCGCCACGTTGATGATGTTGTTGTCGAGGTAGGTCATGAACGTCGCCAGCGACACCGCCAGCAGGGCCCACGTCCGTGAAACAGTCTTCATCGGGTCTCCTATACGTTGTACATTTACGTTGTATAGTTTCCCTCTACGGCGTATAGTTGTCAAGCGTGGTAGCCAAAATTGCCGTCCGGGTGGAGCTGACCCGGGCCGCGATCGTCGACAGGTCACTTGCCATTGCCGACGCCGAGGGGATCGGCGCCATCACGGTCCGCCGCATCGCCCAGGAGTTCGGCGTCACTCCCATGGCCCTGTACTGGCACGTCAAGAGCAAGGACGAGCTGCTCGACGCCATGGGCGACCGCTTCTTCGACGACCTGGATCCGATCCCGGCCGACGGCGACTGGGCCGAGCGGCTGCGCGGCGCCGTGGCCTCGCTCGTGGCCGCCCTGCGCCACCACCCAGGGGCCGCCCACTTGGCCGCACCCCGCGTCATGAATAGCCCCGCCGGGCGCGATCTCGCCGAGCAGACGCTCGCACTGTTGCGCGCCGAGGGGTTTAGCGTCCCGCAGGCCGCCGACATCGCTCGGCACGCCATGCAGACCGCCGTCATGCTCGTCGCGAACGAGGCCGGCGCCGAGCCGAACGCCGCGGCCGAGATGCGCGCTGACCTGCTGGCTACCAAGCGCAATGCGCTCAAGGCGCTGCCCATTGAGCGCTATCCGCACCTGGTCGAGGCCGCCGACGCGATGACCGACTGCGAAGACGTCGAGGGCTACTACGAATTCGGCGTCGACATGTTCGTCGCCGGCGCCCGGGCCACCCTCGCGGTCAAGGGCTGAGCCCGGCGCACGGAGCGGCCCAGGCGACGGGCACAATCACCGCCATGACGCACTTCGGGAACCTACTCGCACCACCGACCCTGCTGCCCGAGGATCCGGCGGTCGCGCTGCTTGGCGGCGGTGAGGATCCCAACGCGGTGGCCGGGGCGCACCCGACCTCCAGCGCAGCCTGGGCGACACTGGCCGAGACGGCCCTCGCTGCAGGTAGCCCGGTCGAGGCTTACGCCTACGCGCGCACCGGCTATCACCGCGGCCTGGATGCGCTGCGCAAGGCCGGTTGGAAGGGTCAGGGGCCGGTGCCGTGGGCGCACGAGCCCAACCGCGGTTTCCTGCGCGCGCTGTACACGCTCATGCTGGCCGCGACAGCCATCGGCGAGACGCCCGAGGCGGCGCGCTGCGCGCAACTGCTGGCCGACAGCGATTCCGAGGCAGTGGCGAACCTCGCCGGCTGAGCACCACCCCGATAGTGGTTCGCTTACCCGCTGAGCGGCGGTCAGCGAACCACAATCGCTCACACCGGGACGGGTGGCAGCGCATTGATCGCCGCGTTGATCGCGGCGTCGTCGAGTGCCTGGTCCTGCATGGCGCCGGACAGGTAGGCGTCGTAGGCCGGCAGGTCAAGGTGACCGTGCCCGCACAGCGCGGTCAGGATCACCTTGGCCTCGCCAGTCTCCTTGCAGCGCAGCGCCTCCTCGATCGCCGCCGCGATGGCGTGCGTGGGCTCCGGCGCGGGGACGATGCCCTCGGCGCGGGCGAACTGGATGCCCGCGGCGAAGCACTCGCGCTGATTCTTGGCGACGGCCTCGAGCAGCCCCTCTTCCTTCAGGTGGCTGATCAACGGGCTCATCCCGTGATAGCGCAGCCCGCCGGCGTGGATCGGGTCGGGGATGAAGTCGTGGCCCAGCGTGTGCATCTTCATCAGCGGCGTCATGCCCGCGGTGTCGCCGAAGTCGTAGGCGTACACGCCGCGGGTCAGCGACGGGCAGGCCGACGGCTCCACCGCGCGGATCACCGGCGCCATCTTGCCGGCGAGCTTCTCGCGCAGGAACGGGAAGGCCAGCCCGCCGAAGTTCGAGCCGCCGCCGGTGCAGCCGACGATCAGGTCGGGCGTCTCGCCCACTTTTGCCAGTTGCAATAAGGCTTCCTCGCCGATGACGGTCTGGTGTAGCAGCACATGGTTGAGCACGCTGCCCAACGCATAGTTCGTGTCGGCGTTCTGCGCCGCCACCTCGACGGCCTCACTGATCGCGATGCCCAGCGATCCTGTCGAGTCCGGGTGCTCGGCCAGGATGCGGCGACCGGCCTCGGTGAGCCCGGACGGCGACGGGTGCACCGTCCCGCCGAAGACCTCGATCATCATCCGGCGATAGGGCTTCTGGTCGTAGGACGCCCGCACCTGCCACACCTCGCACTCCAGGCCGAACTGGGCGCAGGCGAAGGCCAACGCCGTGCCCCACTGGCCGGCTCCGGTCTCGGTAGTCAACCGCCGGATGCCGGCCTGTGCGTTGTAGTACGCCTGCGGCACCGCAGTGTTTGGCTTGTGCGAGCCGGCCGGAGAGACGCCCTCGTACTTGTAGTAGATGCGAGCCGGGGTGCCGAGGGCCTTCTCCAACCGGTGGGCGCGGTACATCGGCGAGGGCCGCCACAGGCGGTAGACGTCGAGCACCGCGCCGGGGATGTCGATGTAGCGCTCGGTGCTGACCTCCTGCGCGATGAGGTCCATGGGGAACAGCGGGGCCAGGTCGTCCGGGCCGATCGGCTGCAGGGTGCCCGGGTGCAGCACCGGCGGCGGGGGGTTGGGCAGGTCGGCCAGCAGGTTGTACCACTGCGTGGGCTGCTCGTCCTCGCCCAGGATGATCTTGGTCAGTTTCGGGTCCGGCGTCGTCATGGGCCCACTATGACCGCGCGGCGCGCGCCACGGAAGGGGGTCGATTACCCTTCTCCGGGGCCGACCAACCCGATAGAGGTGACGCATGCCCGCGATCGTTCTCGTCGGCGCCCAATGGGGCGACGAAGGCAAGGGCAAGGCGACCGACCTGCTCGGCAGCCGCGTCGATGCCGTGGTGAAGTTCAACGGCGGCAACAACGCCGGGCACACCATCGTCATCGGTACCGAGAAGTACGCACTGCACCTGCTGCCGTCGGGCATCCTGACACCGGGTTGCCGCCCAGTGATCGGCAACGGAGTCGTGGTCGATCTCGCGGTGCTCTTCGAGGAGATCGACGCGCTCGAGGAGCGTGGCGTCGACACCTCGGGGCTCGTCGTCAGCGGGTCGGCGCACATCATCGCCTCGTACAACCGCACCCTCGACAAGGTCACCGAGCGGTTCCTGGGCAGCAGCCGGATCGGTACGACCGGCCGCGGCATCGGCCCGACCTACGCCGACAAGATGGCCCGCATCGGCATCCGCGTGCAGGACATCTTCGACGAGACGGTGCTGCGGGCCAAGGTGAGCGGCGCGTTGAACCTCAAGAACCAGATCCTGGTCAAGATCTACAACCGCAAGGCCGTCGAGGTCGACGCGGTCGTAGACGAACTACTCAGCTATGCCGAGCGGCTGCGGCCGATGGTCGCCGACACCACGCTGCTGCTGGACCGGATGCTCAGCGACGGCAAGACCGTCGTGCTCGAGGCGGGCCAGGCCACGCTGCTCGATGTCGACCACGGCACCTACCCGTACGTCACGTCGTCCAACGCGACGGCCGGCGGCGCCTGCACCGGCAGCGGCATCCCACCCACGCGGATCGACCGGGTCATCGCGATCGTCAAGGCCTACACCACCCGCGTCGGCGAGGGTCCGTTCCCGACGGAGTTGCTGGACGCGAAGGGTGAGCTGCTACGCGCCGCCGGCGCCGAGTTCGGCACGACTACCGGCCGGCCGCGGCGCTGTGGCTGGTTCGACGCGGTGATCGCGCGGTACGCGACGCGGATCAACGGCGTCACCGATTTCGTGCTGACCAAGCTGGATGTGCTCACCGGCATCGACGAGATCCCGGTGTGCGTGGCCTATGAGGTGGGCGGCGTGCGGCACGACGAACTGCCGATGAACCAGGTCGACTTCGCCCGCGCCGTGCCGATCTACGAGACATTGCCCGGTTGGCACGAGGACATTTCCAAGGCGCGCACCCTCGACGACCTGCCGCGCAACGCGCGCGACTATGTGGCGGCTCTGGAGAAGATGATCAATGCGCCGATCTCGGCGATCGGCGTAGGGCCCGATCGCGAGGAGACCATCGCCGTCCGCGACCTGCTCGGCTGACGTCGCGACCCCCCGGTGAACCGGTTGGCCCGCTCATCTCGACAGAGGGGTAGTAGCAACCAATCCACTGGGGGAATGTGATGACGAAATCGGTCGCAAGTGTGGCAGCAGCAGCGGCTGCGAGCGTCCTGCTGGTCGGCGGCGCCGCGTCAGCGAGTCCGGTGCGTGCCACCGGGGTCTTCGGCGAAAGCTCGGGAGCGTACACGTACAACTCGGCCTTCGTCCCGGTCGGGTCGCGGGCGCAGGTGCAGGCCGTGGCCACCGGCTCGGGCACCACCATCGTCATGCTGCACGCCTACGGGCTGCTGCCCGGCCGCGAGTACGGTGCGCATGCGCACGTTGCGAACTGCGGCCCGCTGCCGACGGACGCAGGCAAGCACTTCCAGTACGTGCAAGGCGGGGCCACCGACCCGGCGTTCGCCAATCCGGACAACGAGATCTGGCTGGACTTCACCACCGACGACGAAGGCAACGGCCAGGCGATGACCGTGCTCGACTGGCAGTTCCCCGCGGAGCGCCGGGCGCACTCGGTGGTCATCCACGACCACCACACCGCTACCGCCTCAGGAACCGCGGGCACCGCCGGTCCCCGGTACGCCTGCTTGACCGTCGCGTTCTGAGCGACGAGCTTTGCGAGCGTGGCGCCCGTGTCCGCCGATGCTGAGTTGATCGCCGCGATCGCGGCGGGTGATCGGCGCGCGTTCGCTGAGCTCTACTCGCGGCATTCGCCGTGGCTGCTCGTGCGACTCGGCCGGCGCTGCGCGGATGCCGGCCTGGTCGACGAGGCGGTGCAGGACACCTTCCTCGCTGTCTGGCAGGGCGCCCGCAAATGGGACGGACGGGGCGAGGTCGCCGCGTGGATCTGGGGAATCGGGGTGCGCCGGCTCATCGACAACCTGCGTCGGCGCCGCCCGATGGCCGCCGCTATCGCCGACCTCGTCGCGCCGGCTCGGCGCGAGCACATCACGTCGGCTGAGGATCAGGTGCTGCAGGGCGTCGAGTTCGGCCGGCTGGGGGGCGCGCTGGGCCGGCTGTCCCCCGAGTTGCGGGCCGTCGTCGAGGCGACGGTGCTGGACGGGCTCACCACCCGAGAGGCGGGGCAGTTGCTCGGTATCCCAGCCGGAACGGTCAAGACCCGGATGATGCGCGCCCGCGCGGCGCTACGAGAGGAACTCGCATGAGCACCCCCTGGCATGCCGACTCGACGGCGCTGTCGACCTACGCAGCCGGCCGCGCCGATCCCGTCACCGCTGCCTCGATCGAGGCCCATCTGACGTCGTGCGGTTCCTGTCGTACGTCACTGGGCTCCGCAGTTGATCCGGCGCGGGTGCACGCGATCTTCGCCGAGGTGACCGAGCGGCTGGACGCTCCCCGCGCCGGCTTCATCGAGCACACGCTGATCTGGATGGGTGTGCGCTCCGACGCGGCGCGGCTGCTGACCGTGACCCCGCTCATCCGCGGGTCCTGGTTGCTGTCGGTCCTTGCGGTCGCAGCGTTCGCGGTGATCGCGGCGGACGCCTCGCCCGCCGGGACGCTCGCGTTCCTCGTCCTCGCGCCGCTGGCGCCGGTCGCCGGAGTCGCGGCCGCGTTCGGCCGCGGCGGGGACCCGTGCTACGAGGTCGCGGTCGCGGCGCCCTACTCCGCGCTGCGGCTGCTGATGATCCGGGCGATCGCGGTGCTGGTGACCACGGCGCTCGGCGTCCTCGCCGCCAGCCTGTTGCTGCCCGGCGACGCCACGGTGACGCTGGCCTGGCTGCTTCCGTCGCTCGCGCTGACCGGGTTGACACTGGCGGCTAGCGAACGCGTCGATCCGGTGTTGGCGGCCGGAACGGTCACGGCGTCCTGGATCATCGCCGTCGTCAGCGTACGCACCGAGTACGACGTGCACTCCATGTTCGGCAGCACCGGCCAGGGCGTATTCCTGGCGCTCACCCTCGTCTCGGCCGTCGAGATCTGGCGCAGCCGCGATCGGGTCAATTCGCTCAGGAGGCTGATATGACAACCATCCCGACCATCCAGGCCCACGGGATCGTGCGCAGCTTCGGCCGCCAGCGTGCGCTGGCCGGCGCGAGTCTCGTCGCGGGCTGCGGGGTCACCGGCCTGCTCGGCCCGAACGGTGCGGGCAAGACGACGCTGCTACGGGCGCTGGCCACCGTGCTGGCTCCGGACTCCGGTGATCTGCGCCTGCTCGGCCGGGATCCGGGCGATCCCAAGCAGCGTCTGGAGATCCGCCGGCGGCTCGGCTACTTGCCTCAGGACGCGGGTTACCAGCGCGGCTTCACCCCGTTCGACTTCGTCGACTACATCGCGATCCTCAAGGAGTTCACCGACCGGAGGGCACGGCACGACGAGGTGCGCCGGGTAATCGCCCTGGTCGGCCTCGACGAGGTGCGCAACAAGCGGATCCGGACCTTGTCGGGGGGCATGCGACGGCGGGTGGGCCTGGCGCAGGCGATGCTCGGCAATCCGGATCTGCTGGTCCTGGACGAGCCGACGGTCGGGCTCGACCCGGAGCAGCGGCTGCGTTTTCGCGATCTCATCTCCGAAGCCGGTCAGGGCCGCACGGTAATCCTGTCCACCCACCTCACCGACGACGTCGCGGCGATCTGCGGCCAGGTTGTGGTGATCACCGAAGGCCGCACGCTGTTCAGCGGGTCGCCCGCCGAGCTGGTGGGGCTGGCCGTGGGCCATGTCTGGGCCGACGCGCAGCGCGGGACGGGCGCGGTCGTCGCGTGGCGCGCGGAGGACGGGCGCTATCGCAACATCGGCGAGGCGCCGCACGGAGCTGATCTCGTGGCGCCGTCGCTCGAGGATGCCTACCTGTTCCTCGTCGGAACTCCGGCGACGGAGTCGGCGGCATGACCGCCGTGGTTGCCCAGTCGCGCGGCGGCGACGTGGCGACGCGACGCCAGTTCGGTGCCATCGGCGCGCTGGCCCGGGTCGAGGGGCGTCGGCTCATCCTGCATCCGGCCTACCTCGGGGTGGGCGGCTATCTCGTCATCGCCGGGACTGCGGACGTCACTCAAGGGATCAGTCAGATCACCCGGCATGGTGTGTCCGAGATTCTCAACATTCTGTTCGCGATATTCGTCCCGCTGATCGCGCTGTTCCCGGCCAGCCTTGTCGCGAGCAGTGCCCGCCGGGCCGGGGCCGAGGAGACGCTGGCCGCGCTGCCGGTCAGCCAGCGCGGACGCAGTGCCGCGCTGCTGCTCGCCTGCCTGGTGCCTGCCACGATCGCAAGTGCGGCCGTCGCCGTTGGGTGGTGGCTCGACAGCACGGCCGCCAGTACCGGCGACCACCCGGCGACCCTCTACGGCACCCCCCTGCTCTACCTCGGCGTCGGCGCACTTGCCGTGGCGGCCGCCCGCTGGCTGCCCTGGCCCGGGGTGGCCCTCGCTCTGGTGGTCGGGCTGTGGTCCTGGGTGGGCGTCGTCGTGCAGCAGGACAATGCGTTCGCGGTGCTCACCGCGCCGTACCTGGTCCTCAGCGACACGGCGAAGAACGTCTCGATCATTGGCTTCTCGGACGCGTGGCACACCGCTTACCTGGCCGGCCTGGTCGCGCTCGCCTGCGTGGCCGCGCTGTACCGCGACGACCTGCGGCGGATGGTCGCGGCCGGCGTCCCGGTAGGAACGGTCACCCTCATCTGCGCCGTAGCGCAGTTGCCGTGAGGACCACCGCGCAGCCAGCTCGGGTGCAACCGGTGGCGCACTCGGCGCTCACCGCCGAACTCGTCCGGAGCCGGGCGCTGCACCGGGTCTTGCGCTGGCAACCGGCTCTCGTCGCGTGCGTGCTCGGCGGCGCGCTGGTGCTGGACCGAGCCGGGGGCGTTCACGACCAGGCCGGTGCGGTGGGGTTGCTACGCGCAGTCGGCGCGCTGTCGGTGTTAGGTGCGGTGTTCGTCCTCGACGACGCAACCCGGAGGTTCAGCGACCCGACGCAGCTGAGCGCCAGGTACCGCCTGCTCGTCCGGCTGAG
>JBDTXT010000015.1:0-15780 GCA_040006035.1 Pseudonocardiales bacterium
GTTCTGCGGGCATTGGGCGTACAGGGAGTCATCGGGGCAGGGCAGTGGGAACACGAGAGGATCCAGCGATATGACGCGAACAACCCTGGTCACCGGCGGTACCGGCACGCTCGGGCGCGCCGTGCGCCGGCAGTTGGCTGCCGCGGGACACGATGTGCGCGTGCTCAGCCGTGGCGGCCGGCCGGTCGCGTTGACCGCGCCGTACACCACCGCCATCGGCGACCTGCGCACCGGCGCGGGCATTGCGAGCGGTGTCGCCGGAGCGGACGTGATCATCCATTGCGCCACGACGAACAAGAAGGCCGACGTCGAGATGACACAGACGCTGATCGATGCGGCGCACCGGGCCGGCACCGGGCACTTGATCTACATCTCCATCGTCGGCGTCGACGTGGTCCCGCTCGGCTATTACCGGGCCAAGCTCGAGGTCGAGCAGTTGCTGGCGACGTCCGGGCTGCCATGGACAGTCCTGCGCGCAACGCAGTTCCACGACCTGGTGACCAAGCTGTTCGCCGCCCAGCGCTGGCTGCCGATGGTGATGGCTCCGCGTGGGATCAGCATCCAGCCGATCGACGTGCGTGACGTCGCGCAGCGACTGGTCGAACTGGCCGGCGGCCCACCGGCGGGACGGGTGCCTGACATCGGCGGACCCCAGGTGCGCCCGGCGACCGACCTGGCTCACGCCTACCTGAGCGCGACGAAGCGGCGGCGGCTGGTGGTCCCGGTGCCGCTGGCCGGCAAGACGGCGCGCGCCTATCGCGCCGGCGGCCACCTCACCCCCGAGCACGCGGTCGGCACGATCACCTTTGAGCAGTTCGTGGAGCGCGTGCAATGAGTCAACGGCGGGTCATGGAGCGCCGGCTGACCGGACCGCACTGCTGAGCAGCTCGCCGAACTGGCCCACTAGATTTGCCAGGTGCTGTCCGAAACGCCTGATCTGGCCACCCTGCTGGCCGACGCCAGCGCCGGCCAGTTTCCCGACCCGGACGGTGGGTGGAGCCGTATCGCGCCGTGGCGCGACGGCGTCGAGGCAATCGTCGCGTTCACCGGGCATGCCTACTTCGCCGTCGCCGAGGACATCGCCGCGGCCCGAATCGACGAACTCGGTGCCGACGGCCTGGGTGGCGCGCATGCTCCTTCGGTCATCCAGGCGATCGCCGGGCCGCAGGCGTGGATCGACAGTCTGGACGTCGTGCTGGTGGCCCGGACACCAGACGCCGCCGGCCCCAGCCGCCTCGTCGAGCGGCCCGACCTGGCCGACCATCCCCGCGCCCGACTCGCCGCCCGGATCCGCGACGAGGTGCAGGTCCTCGGCTACCCGCAGCCCGAGAACACCTCGCTGGTGACCGTCTCCCGCGGACTGGGCGGGCTGCCCGAACTCGGCGTGCAGACCAACGCGAGCACCGACGGCGGGGCGATGCTTCGCGAGGCGATGGCAGCGATCCCCAGCTATCAGCTCGTCGTGGCCGCCGTCGCACCCGGCAACGCCCGAGCCCTGCGCACGTTCCTGCGCGTCGGCTTCCAACCCGTCGCCAGCGTCCAGCTGTTCTGTCGCCTGTCATAGGTTAGTTCGGTGGTCGCCGAACAGTTGGCGACGTAATGTCACCCCCATGACCACATCCACGGCCGCGCCAAACACCGCGGACGCCACCCCGGCAGCGGGCCCGACTGGCGCGGTGATCGCCGCTGTGCTGGTGACGATGGTGGCCTGGGCCTCGGCGTTCGTCGCGATCCGCGGGGTGCGCGACTCTTTCGATCCGGGCGCGCTGGCGCTGGGCGGGCTGGCCGTCGGCGCGCTCGCCCTCGGTGCCGCCGTGCTGGTCCGCCGCGCGTGGGTGCGCCCTACCGCCCGTGAATGGGTGCTGGTGCTGGTCTGCGGGGTGGCCTGGTTCGGCGTCTACAACGTCGCGCTCAACGCGGCCGAGCAGCGACTGGACGCAGGCACGGCCGCGATGCTGATCAGCGTCGGCCCGATCCTGATCGCGCTGCTCGCCGGCGCGCTGCTCGGTGAAGGCTTCCCGCGCTGGCTGCTGATCGGCACCGGAGTCTCCTTTGCCGGTGCCGTGCTCATCGCGGCCGCCACCACCCGCTCCGCTACGGCGGATCTGGTCGGAGTGCTGCTGTGCCTGCTCGCCGCCGCGACCTGGGCGCTCGGGATCATGGCGCAGAAGCCGGCCCTGCGACGGCTGCCTGCGCTGCAGGTGACGTTCACGGCATGCACGATCGGGGCGCTGGCCTGCCTGCCGTTCGCCGGCCAGCTGATGCGCAACCTCGATGGCGCATCCGGGGGCAGCATGGCCGGGATCGTGTACCTGGGGCTCGTGCCCACGGCGGTGGCATTCGGCACGTGGGCGTACGCCCTGACACGGATGGACGCCGGCCGGCTGGGCGTGACCACGTACCTGGTCTCGCCGCTGACGATCCTGATCGCCTGGCCGGTGCTCAGTGAGACGCCGCCGGCCCTGGCACTCGTCGGCGGGCTGCTCGCCCTGGGTGGGGTCGCGTTGACCAGGCGGCGCGGATGAACACGCCAGAGTCCATCGCTCAGTTCGCCGGATTGCTCGCCGAGCGCAGCCGAGTCGCGATGTGCCTGGCCCTGCTCGACGGGCGGGCTTGGACGGCCGGCGAACTCGGTCACCACGCGGGGGTCGCCCGCTCGACCGCGACCGGGCACCTGAACCTGCTCGTCGAGGCCGGCCTACTGGCCGAGGAACGGCAAGGCCGGCACCGCTACGTTCGGCTGGCCAACGCCGAGATGGCCCAACTGGTGGAGGATCTGGCCGCCGCTGTCGGCCAGGCCGAGCGCCCGCAGTCGCTGCGCGCCGTGCGAACCAGCGAACGGCTGGCCGCGGCGCGCACCTGCTACGACCATCTGGCCGGCCGCCTCGGCGTCGCCCTGGTCGACGGCCTGCTCGATGTCGGTCTGGTCGATGCCCGCGACGGCCTGTCGCTCACGCCGGCCGGACGGACCTGGTTCACCGACCTGGCCGGTGCCGCGGCCATCGAACCGCGACGCTCGCGTCCGCTGCTACGCACCTGCCTGGACTGGACCGAGCGCCGTCCCCATCTCGGCGGGGTGCTCGGCGCCGCGCTGTGCCACGAGTTCGGGCAACGGGGCTGGATCGTGCGGATGAGCGAGCACCGGGCGGTGACGCTCACGCTGGCGGGGGTGCGAGCCATCGACGACCTGCTCGACGTGCGGATTCCGACGACCGAGACCCACCGCATCCCAGCCCGTCCCGCACGTGATCATCTAGCGGTTGTAGCGATATCCGAACGCAAGTCCTAGATGATCATGGAGGATAGGAGGGCTTCGTCCCGTCACATCGCCAGGCTAGGCCGGACGTGGGCCACGATGATCAAGTCGTGCTCAGGTGCGGAACCTGGTCGTCGAGCCAGTACGCGTCCCGGCCGTCGACGACGAGGAGCTCCTCCCACTTCACGCCGGTGCCGCCGACGGCGATGTGCGGTTCGACCGCCCACAGTCCGGACGAGGCCAGGTGGTTGCACAGCGGTGTGTCGTTCCAGGTCGGCGGCATCGAACCGTCGGAGTGTGCCTCGGCGATGCCCTTGATGAACCAGCCCAACACCACAGCGTCGAACGGCTCGATGGGTGTCTCGGGCAGCATTCCGTTGTCGCTCAGGTGTACGACCTGGTGCCCGAGTACCGCCTCGGGATGCTTGCCGTGCCGGTTCTCATATCCCCGCGAGGTGAGGTGCTGATCGACGTCGACTGCGATCTCGCGGCAGGTGGCGCCCGCGCGCACCGCCTCGAGAACGCGATCCCGGTAGACCAGGTTGTCGGCGAGGACCTGGGCGTACTCAACCGATGCCGGCCCCGCGGTGCACGAGATCGAGGTGTCGACGACGAAGCCGTCGAACATCGGCGAGGCGTCCATGATGATCGGATCGCCTTCGCGCAGCGCGTAGTCGGTGGGATAGAACGACTGGGTCGTCCACGGTTCGGGGCAGGTGGTCCGCACGCCGAACAGGGCCACCGGCGGGTGGAAGTACCGGCGGGCGCCTTCGCGGGCGAACGCGCGCACGGCCAGGCGGGTGGCGTCGCGCTCGGTCATACCCGGCACCAGCTGATCGGCGACCTCGCGCAGCACGCCGAACGACAGGCGCTGCCACCGGCGGAACTGGTCGATCTGGGGCTCGGAGAATCCGTCAGACTTGATCATGCACGCCTCGCAACTCACCGGCGCGACCAGGCCATCTGATCACAAGTACGGTAGCGTACCGCTGATGTCATCGGAAGCCAGCGGCGGTGCGCTTCGCACTGGGACGCTTGCCCGCACCCACGTCGACCAGCCCGGCCTGCCACGCGGCGCGAGCAGCCTCGGCCGCGAAGCCGTCGTTACTGCGCAACGCGAACGGCTGCTGCGGGCCGTCATCTCCGTCGCAGCCGAAGGCTACGCCAGGGCCACGGTGGCCGAGGTCGTCCGTCGCGCCCGGGTGTCGCGAAGCGTGTTCTACGAACGCTTCGCCGACAAGGAGACCTGCTTTCTTGCCGGCTGCGCCCAGGGCGTCGAGCTGATGTTCGACCGGATCACCGCCGGGGTCCGGACCGTCGGACATGGCGCCACCGCGGCCGAGCGCGCGGAAGCCGCACTGCACGCCTACCTGCAGTTCCTTATCGACGAGCCGGAATTCGCCGCCTGCTTCCTGGTGGAGGCATTCGCCGCCGGCCCGCTGGCAATCGCGCAGGTCGCTGACGTGCAGGCACGCTTCGCCGAGAACGAGCGCCGATGGCACGCGAAGGCCCGCCGCGAACAGTCATCGCTGCCGCCCGTCCCCGCCGCCGTGCACAACGCGATGGTCGGCGCGATTCACCAGCTGGTCGTCGACCAGGTACGCGCCGGTCGAACCGCCGACCTGCTCGCCGTCGAGGACGTCGCGGCGCGGCTGCACACCGCGATCTACACCGGCTGGCCGACCTGACCGGGCGGCGGCTCCCAACTGCCGCAACTTTTCCCCGCTGCTGACCGGTTCGGCGACCGCAAGCCGAGCACGGGCGGGAAAACATGGTCACCCAGGTCAGTGCCAGCGAGCCGCGTCGGAGCCGTGGGCGATGACGACGGCGATGAGCGCGAGCAGGGCCGGTGCGGCCTGCACGGCCAGGATCCGGCGGGTGACCGTTAGGCCGCCGTAGATCCCGGCGACCACGGCGAACACCGTGAACGCAATGAGGAACTGGAAGCCGGCCCAGCCGCTGAGGATGAGCCCCCACACCAGCCCGGCCGAGATGAACAGGTTGTACAAGCCCTGGTTGCCGGCGAGGGTGGCCATGGTCTCGGCCTCCTCCTCGGTGGTGCCGAAGATGGCCCGGCCCTTGGGCGTCTTCCACAGCACCGCCTCGAGGAACCAGAAGTAGGCGTGGATCAGGGCAACCAGTGCCACCAGCACCGTCGCGACAACCGCCATATCCGCATCCTGTCTGTTGAAGTACTGCAGCGTACTACTGACTCCCGGCGAGCCGAGGCTGAGGTCGAGCATGGGTCGGCGCTGGCGGGAAGACCCCCGCGCCCGGCGCCCGGCAATCGTCGGAATCCAACTGCGGAGGGGTTCATTTCGTCATTAAGTGACAAACAGGATATTCAGGGCTAACGTGAGGTAACTCACTAACACGGAGGCTCGTCATGTCCCAGGGTCAACACAGCACCCGCTCCCGCCTCGGCTCCCGGATCCTTATCGGGCTGCTGAGCCTGGTCACCTGCGCCGGTCTCACGTTCGGCCTCTCGCCCGGCGCCTTCGCGGTCTCGACGACGCAACTGCAGTGGGACCTCGCGGGCATGGCCTACCTGTCCTTCTCCGGCATCGACGGGGTGGCTGGGCCGGCGACGACCGCGGCGACCAAGGCGTTCCAGACCGACGCGTGCCTGGCCGCCGACGGCATCGACGGCCCGCAGACCGACGCGGCCCTGTCGGCCAAGGTCAAGCAGGTGCAGGCAGCGGCCGGCACCACCCAGGACGGTGCCTTCGGCCCCGGCACCAAGTCCGCGGTGAAGGCGTGGCAGAGTGCCCACGGCCTGACCGCCGACGGCGCAGCCGGCCCCGCGACGATGTCCGCGATGGGCATCACCCGCAGTTCGTGCAGCACACCAAGCGGCGTCAAGGGCATGGACGTCTCCAGCCACCAGACCAACGTCGACTGGGCCGCGGCCTGGAGCAACGGTGGCCGCTTCGCCATCGTCAAGGCCACCGAGGGCATCACGTACAAGAGCCCGGAATACGCCCAGCAGTACAACGGCTCGGCCAGCGTCGGCATGGTCCGCGGCGCGTATCACTTCGCCCTGCCGGGCCGCTCCAGCGGCAGCGTCCAGGCCGACTTCTTCGTCAACAACGGCGGCGGCTGGACGCGCGACGGCAAGACCCTGCCGCCTTCGCTGGACATCGAGTACAACCCCTACTCGGCCGACGGCAACAGCTGCTACAACCTCTCGCAGAGCGCGATGGTCAGCTGGATCCACGCCTTCTCGAATCAGGTCAAGGCTCGTACCGGTCGCGACCCGATCATCTACACGACAACCGACTGGTGGACGACCTGCACGGGCAACTCGTCGGCATTCGGCGTGAACCCGCTCTGGATCGCCCGCTACTCCTCCAGCCCGGGCACCTTGCCGGCCGGTTGGAGCGCGCAGACCATCTGGCAGAACGCCGATGCAGGCGTCCTGCCCGGCGATCAGAACATCTTCAACGGCAACCAGACCGCCCTGGTGGCACTAGCCAACGGCTGAGCAGCAACCGCTCGAACGCATAACGGCACCCCGCCGCGGGTGCCGTTGTGTTGCTCGGGGAGCAACAATGCCGAGCCCAGGCCGGGCGTAGAACACCATCGTGCTCCTGCGGATCTCGACCCCAGTGAAGCCGCGACGGAGCAGGGCCTCCTGCTGCACAAAACCCTGACCGGGTGCAGGCTGGGCCCAATCGAGAGGGGCACCGATGCCGAAGTGGGACGACGTGGTGACGCTGGCCAAGACGCTGCCTGAGGTCGAGGAGTCGCCGTGGTACGGCACGCCCGGACTCAAGGTGGCGGGCAAGGGATTCGCCCGGCTGCGCATCGAGGCCGAGGGCGGCATGGTGCTGATGTGCCCGGTCGGGGAGAAGTCGGCCCTGCTCGCGTCCGGTGATCCGGCGTTCTACACGACCCCGCACTACGCCGGCTACGGCGCGATCCTGATCAACCTCGACCTGGTCGACACCGACCAGCTGATCGAGCTGTTGACCGACGCGTGGCGGCTCAAGGCGCCCTCGCGTTTGCGCAAGCAGTACGACGACGCCCGTTGAGTGATGTGTGATCGGATAACAGGCGTACGGCTGCGGGGCCAAGCCGGGCTCGGCGGTCACGCGTCGGTCGCGGCGGTGGCGACCGGTCCGTCGGACCAGAAGTCACGGGCCAGGGTGCGCCGGGTGTCCCAGGTGCCGCTCTTGTTGGAAAAGCCGACGATCCCGGCACCAGCGTCGGCGTCCTCGACCCGCCAGCCACCGTTGACGGCTGCGGTCAGCCCGGCTGACAGGGCCTCGAACGCCTGCGCGGTGTGCAGATCGGCCTCGACGCCGTTGTTGATGATGAACTTGAGCTGCCGGACGGCCTGCTGGTTCTTGCTGAGCAGCACCTGCACGAGCGCCTCGGCTTGCGCGTCGAGGTCTCCGTCGGCCACGACCCGGTTCCACAAGCCAAGCTCTGCGGCCCGGCTGGCGGGGTGCAGCGCACCGAGCAGATTGACCTCCTTGGTCATCCGCCGGCCGATGAGTCGAGCCATGCGCGTGGTGCCGCCCCAGCCCGGCGTGATGCCGACGTCTACCTCCGGCATGCCCCAGCGGGCAGACTCGGCCGCGATCACGAAGTCGCAGGCCATGGTGATCTCCAGACCGCCGCCCACGGCGAAGCCGTCGACCACCGCGATCGTGACCTTGTCGAGCTCCTCCAGCACGTTGGCCATGTGCTGGTAACCGTGTACGCGGCGCATCACCGCGTTGGCGGTGCCCCACTTGTGCATCTCGGTGATGTCGTCACCGGCACAGAAGGTGCCGCCCGCGCCACGGATCACCAGCACCCGCACCGTGACCGAGTCGCGGACCCGTTCCAGTGCATGGGTGAGTTCGTCGGACAGCTGCATCGACAGCGCATTGCGCGCCTGCGGCCGGTCGAGCGTGATGCGGGCGATCGGCCCGTCCTCGGCATAGCGCAGCTGGGTGTAGGCACCGTCGATGCCGTGCGCGGTTGGCGCGGCGGTCTCGGTGGCAATGGGCAGCAGGCCGTTGTCGACAGTCATGGCTCTCCTCGCGGAAATCAGGTTGCCTGAGACCCTATGTGTGCGCTGCACACATAGCAAGGGTTAGGGTCCCCTCATGCCAACCCGAGCTCCAGACGTGCCGAGGCAGCGCCGCGCTGTCGGTGCCGAGCGGCCATATCACCACGGTGGGCTGCGCGCGGAGTTACTCGTGCACGCTCACGAGGTGCTTCGCACCGAAGGCGCCGGCGCACTGACGCTGCGCGACCTCGGTCGGCGGGCCGGTGTCAGCCCGAGTGCACCGTTTCGGCACTTCGCCACCAGAACGGATCTGCTGGACGCACTGGCCATGGACGGGTACCGAACGCTGGTGGCCTCGATGCGGACGGCGCTGGAGTCCGAGGCGTCGACGCAGGGCCGGTTGCACGCCCTGACCCGCAACTACGTCGGCTTCGCGAGGAACAACCCACCGCTGCTGCGGCTCATGACCGGACGGCGCAAGTCCACCTGGGACAGCGGCGCCCTCGGCGACATCGCGGGCTCCGCGTTCGCCCTGCTCGAATCCGTCATCCGCGACGGCCAGGCCGCGGGCGAACTGCGCGCCGGTGACCCGAGCGACCTCACCGTCGCCGCCTGGTCCCAGATGCACGGACTGGCTACCCTCATCGCCGACGGCATGCTCGAGCCGGTGCCAGACCGGCACACCCCGAGCACCGTCGTCCACACCGCCGTCGACGCATTGATCAACGGCCTGCGACTCCGGCAGCGCGACCTGCAATAGCGGGTCGAGCGGCGTCGGGACGCTGTTCGCCCCCCGAGGCTCGCTAGCCGCGCAGGGCGTCGAGCGCTGCGGCGGGGACGCTCAGCACGATCGTGTGGTAGCTCTCGATGCGCCCGACGATGCCGGCCCGCGGACCGTCGTGCCATTCCGGCGACGTATAGAACCGCTTCTCTTGCTCATCGCGGGCGTCGTGCGACTCGAAGGCCCGCATCAGTACGTATTCCTCGACGCCGTCCTCATTCATCTCGGACGGGCCGTAGCGGACGACGTCGACGCCGAACTCGCGCAAGAGCGGCGCCGCCTGCTCTGCCACGGTGGCGTGGAAGGCCTCGGTCGTCCCGCCCTGCAGGCGGTAGGTGCGGATCTCGAGCAGTGCTGAACTAACAGCGGTGTCGGCCATGATCGGCAGCGTAGAGCCACGCGCCGACGACGGGTACAGCGCGGGGCGGGTAACTTCGACGCTCATGACGACGGGTGCGCTCGACGGCGATGCGCCCCTGTTTGCCGTGATCGGCGAGGCGCTCATCGACCTGGTCGATCCAGGTAACGGCACCGCCTGCGCCGCGCACCCCGGCGGCAGCCCGCTCAATGTCGCGATCGGCTTGGCCCGCCTCGGTCAGCCGGTCGCATTTCTGGGGCGGTTCTCCCGCGACCCGTTCGGGACCGTGCTGCGCAATCACGCGGATCGCTCCGGCGTCGACCTTACGTTCGCGATCGCGGGCGACGAGCCCAGCACCGTCGCCCTGCTCGACATCAAGGGTGGCATCGCCCGCTATGAGTTCTCCGTCGACGCGACGGTCGATTTCCAGTGGACCGACAGCGAGCTGGAACACCTGCCCCCGAGCGTCGGCTGGGTCCACTTCGGTTCGCTGGCCTCCTGGCGGCCGCCGGGCGACGCCGTCATCACGCGTCGGATCGCCGCGCTGCGCTCGGCCGGCGACGTGGTCATCAGCTACGACCCCAACGTCCGGCCACAGTTGCAGCCCGACGCGGCAGGGGCGCGTGGCCAGGTCGAGCAGGCGGTGCGGCACGCGCACGTCGTCAAGGCCAGTACCGAGGACCTGCAGTGGCTCTATCCGGGCGAGCCGGTCGCGGACGTCGCCCGGCGCTGGCTGCAAACGGGGTCGGAGTTGGTCGTGGTCACCCGCGGCGAGGCCGGGGCGGTGGCCTTCCCCGCCGACGGCGCTGCGCTCGAGCGGCCGGTCTTCCCCGCGCCGGCGATAGACACGGTCGGCGCGGGCGACGCCTTCACCAGCGGACTACTCGACGCACTGGGCCGCCGCGGCATCCTGTCGGTGGCCCGCCTCGCCGACCTGCACCAGCCCGGCACGCTCGCCGACGTCCTTGACGACGCCGCGCTGGTGGCCGCGCTCACGTGCACCAGGCCCGGCGCCGACCCGCCGCGGCGCTCCGAGGTCGAGGCCGAGCTCCGCGCCGAGGCTGAGCGGGCCCGACCCAAGGTCACCCCAGAGGACGAACCCCGGCCGGCAGCCCAGCGCCGCCCAGCAGGTCAGCGCCCACGTCGGCCAGCGCGTTGAGCGCCACCCGCTGCGACCCCGGCCCGAAGGACACCCGCGCCACCCCCACCGCACCGAACTCGGCCGGCGTCGCGCCGCCGGGCAACGCGATCACGCTGACCTTGCGCATCCCGATTCCCTCGACCAGGCGTCCGGCTGTCTCGACGTCGAGGCGCCCGGGGACGAACACGCACGTCGCTCCGGCGTCGAGGAAGGCTCGGCCGCGCCGGATCGCCTCGGCCATGATCTCGTCCCGGCCGCGCTCGCCCGGCATGAAGAAGACATCAGTGCGCGCGTTGAGCACGAACGGCACACCCTCGGCCTCACCTGCGCGCACCGCGGCCGCGACCCCGGCGACGGCCTGCTCCAGCGGCCGCATGGCGTCCTCGATGTTGCCCCCGACGGCACCGGCGCCGATCGCCCGGCGCACCGTGTCCTCGACGTCCCCGTAACCAGCTTCGAGGTCGGCGCTGACGGGCAACTCGACGGCCGCAGCAATGCGCGCAATCGCGTCGATCATGAGCTCCAGCGGGATCTGCTCGCCGTCCTCGTAGCCGTACGCTGCGGCGATCGAATGGCTGGCAGTCGCGAGCGCGGTGCACCCCGGCAAACCGGCCACGACGCGAGCGCTGGCCACGTCCCAGACGTTGACGAGGATGAGCGGTTCGTGGGCGTCGTGCAGGCGGCGCAGCTCCGCGGCGCGATCAGCAGCAGTCATCGGGCCACCTTAGGCCGAGCGGTCTTGGCCGCTAGCCGATCGGCAGCAACGTGCGATGGGTCATCGCGTCGGGTCGACACGGCGAGTGCACGGGCGACGAGCAGCCACGCCCCCGCGATCAGCATCAATGTCGTGACCATGTCACAACCAGCGGCGGCGTTTGAACACGACGTAAAGCGTGACGGACATGACGAGCATCAGGCCGAGCGCGAAGGGATAGCCGACCACCCAGTGCAGCTCCGGCATGTGGCGGAAGTTCATGCCGTAGATCGACGCGACCAAGGTCGGCGCGAACAGGATCGCGGCCCAGGCGGAGATCTTCTTGACCTCTTCGCTCTGCGCGAGACTGGCCTCGGTCAGGCTGCGCATCTCGTCGTTCTGCCGCTGGCCGACGAGGGTGGTCTGCACGTTCAACGCATTCTGCAGCAGCACCCGGAAGGCATCCGCCCGTTCGACGACGCTGGTCGCGTGGTCGCGGACGTCACGCAGATTGCGCCGCAACTCGACGTCGATGCCGTACTTGTCGAACCCGCCCTCGAGTGCGCTGAGTATCCCGAGCAATGGGTGTGTCGCGCGTTGGAACTCGATCACCTCACGGGACAGCTCGTAGATGCGCTGGGACACCGCCGGGTCGCCCTCGAAGAGCTGGTCTTCGATCTCGTCGATGTCGTTCTCCAGGCCTGCGACCACCGGCTCGTACTCGTCGACGACCTGGTCGAGGATGGCGTAGAGAATCGCCTCCGGTCCGCACCGCAACAGCTGCGGGCTGCTTTCCAGACGACGGCGGACCTTGCCCAGGTCCGGCGCCTCGGCATGCCGAATCGTCACCACGAAGTCCCGGCCGGTGAACACATGCAGTTCACCGAACTCGACCTCTTCGACGGCATCGAGATAGCGCGCTGGGCGCAGCACGGTGAACAACGTCGTGTCGTAACGCTCGAACTTGGGACGCTGGTGGGCGGTAATGGCGTCCTCGACCGCAAGTTCGTGCAGTGCGAATTCCTGTGCCACGGAGCGGATTTCCTCTGGGTCGGGCCGGTACAGACCGATCCAGGCCATGCCTTGCCGTTCGCGCAGGACCCGGTACGTCTCCTCGAGGCTCTCTGGATCCGCCGTGCGGTGCCCATCGACGTATACCGCGTTGTCCTTCAGCGTCATGGCTAGCCATGCTGTCACTTCGCCGACGGCCCTGGTCGAATTTCTTCACCAGCCATGGTAGCCAGGACCAGACCAGAACACCGCCAACACCGCCCCCACATCGGCGCGGCGACAACCGCTGAGCACAGGTGAGTGAACGCCCGCGCCGAGGCGGATGTCGCCCCCATCCGGGAGCATTCACGCGAGGTCACGGCTTCACTGCTCAGCCAGTGGGCATAACCTTCCTACATGGGAAACATCGGCAAAGAGCGGCGCACCATCGAGGTGCTGCCGCTCGACCAACCAGCTCAGGCCCCAGCCCCCGTGCAGCCGGCGAAACAGCCGCAGCCTGCTCCGGAGCCCGTACCCGCCAAATAGGTTTCGATGGACAAATTCTCGGGATTCGAACCAGCGGTTGGCGAGATCCGTGCCCTGCGCAGCTTCCGCATCGGCCCGGACGCGCGCCTGTATCCGTTGTTCAGCGATGAGGCCTGGTCCGACGGGGTGAACACCGCGCGCTGCCGAAGCACCGACCGGGTGGTGCGGCGGCGCGCTGCCGAAGACCACCCCGTCGTCGATCCAGACTGCACGTGCGGCTTCTATGGCTACGCCGACGAGCAGGGCGCGGTCGAGTACCCGCACGCGCAGCACGTCCTTGCCGTCGTCGCCTGCTGGGGGCGCGTCGTCGCTGGGACGCGCGGCCTGCGCAGCGAGCACGCCCGCGTCGAGGCCGTCTGGATGTCGTCCACCGTGCCGCCGGACCTGGCCGCCGGGGTCGCCGAGAACTATCCGGCCGCGACGACCTACGCCGACAAGGCGGCCATGCTCGCCGAGCACCCGCCCACGCAGGTCGACTGCTACGAAGACCCGAGCGCCCGCGAACCGGCGCAGGCCAGGCTGGCCGTTCGAGCGGGCCTACTCACGGCCTTGGTGCTCGGCCTGGTGCCGTGGCGGCTGGTTTCCGGGAACGATGACGCCCTCACCCTGTGGGTGGCTGCCGTTTGCGGATTCCTGGTGGCCGCGGTCATCTACGGCAAGCGCGCCGAGGTCGTCGCGCGCAAGAGAGCACTCGTCTGCACCGCGGCTGTGCTGTGGCTGATCGCGCCGCTGGCGGGCACTGCGGGGTTCTACCTGTTCCGGCTGCCGGTCCTGCAGATCGCCTTCGTGGCCTACCAGCAGCGCAGGACGCTGGTCCGGGCGTCCAGGCGTTTCCCGGCCGACATCGGGTGAGTGGCTCGACGCGGGGGACGTTGCAGATCTATCTGGGCGCTGCGCCGGACGTGCCGCTGGTGGTCGAGGCCGGCGCGGTCACGGTCGATCTGCACGCCAAGACCGCGACCGGCGCCGATGGCGAGCGGATCCATCTCACGCCACCGGGTGGCATCTGCTCGAGGCTCTGGCCCGCCATCCGGAGACCGGGTCCCGTGACTTCGCCGAGGAGGAGGCGGAAAGATGGCCGCTAGGGCTTGGTGCGCTCCACGTGCAGGTCCCCGGCCTGAAACCGGGCCCGCAGCACCTTCTTGTCGTACTTGCCGACCGTGGTCTTGGGCACCTCGTCGACGAACGTCCAGTTCTCCGGCACCTGCCAGGCAGCCACCTTGCCGTCGAGAAAGTCAGCCAGGTCGCTCGCCTTGGACTCGGCACCGGGCTTGCGCACGACGCAGGCCAACGGGCGTTCGGTCCAGCGCTCGTCCGGGATGGCAATCACCGCCGCCTCGAGGACGTCCGGGCTGCCGACGAGCAGGTTCTCGAGTTCGACCGAGGAGATCCATTCGCCGCCTGACTTGATGACGTCCTTGGAGCGGTCGGTGATCTGGAAGAACCCCCGCTCATCGATCGTGCCGATGTCGCCGGTGCGCAGCCAACCGTCGTCGAACTTCTCCGGGGTCGGCGCGCGGTAGTACGAGCCGGTGATCCACGGCCCGCGTACCTCGATCTCGCCCACCGCCTCGCCGTCCCAGGGCAGCTCCTTGCCGTCATCGGCGACGATCCGCATCTGCACGCCGGCCAGCAGCCGGCCGGACTTCATCCGCCACTCCATCTCCTCGAAGCTGCCGGGCTGGACGTCGGCCGGCGGATGGGCCAGACCGCCGACCGGCGACGTCTCGGTCATGCCCCAGCCCTGGATGATGCGCACGCCGTACTTGGTCTCGAACGCCTCGAGCAGCACCTGTGGGATGGCTGCTCCCCCCGACGTGCCCATCCGCAGCGACGACAGATCGATCTCGTTCTGCTCGCCGTACTGCAGGATCGCGCCCCAGATAGTCGGCACGGCCGACGCCAGCGTCGAACGCTCGGCCGCGATGAAATCGGTGATGGGCCCGGGCGTCATGAACGGCCCCGGCAGGTGAAGCGACGCGCCGGACAGGAACGCACCGAACGGAATACCCCACGCGTTGACGTGGAACATCGGCACGAAGGTGAGGATGCGATCGGACTCCGACGCACCGGTCACGCAGACCGCGAGGGTCCCCAGCGCGTGCAGGAACGTCGAGCGGTGCGAGTAGACGACGCCCTTCGGGTCGCCCGTAGTGCCGCTGGTGTAACACATCGACGCGGCCGAACGTTCGTCCAATTCGGGCCACGCGAAGCCCGGTTCCTCGCCCGCGATGAGCTCGTCGTAACGCAGCACGGTCGCGTCGCCGAGTACCGAGACGTCACCCTCGCCGATCACGATGTAGGCCTGCACCGTGCTCAGGTCCGCGACAGCGGGCGCCAGCGCGGGCAGCAGGTTGCCGTCCACAATGATGATCTTGTCTTCGGCGTGGCTGACGATGTGCGCCACCTGCCGTGCGGGCAGCCGGATGTTGAGCGTGTGCAGCACCGCGCCCATGCAGGGCACGGCGTAGTACGCCTCGAGGTGCTCCTGGTGATTCCAGCAGAACGTGCCGACGCGGTCGCCCGCCCCGATCCCGAGCTTGCTCAGGGCGGCGGCCAGCCGTTCAGCGTTGCGCGCGATCTCGGCGTAGGTCGTGCGCCGTGCCTTGTCGCCCTGCCACGTCACGCACTCGCTGCGCCCGTATACGGACGAGCCGTGCTTCAGGATGGCAGTGATGGTGAGCGGGAAGTCGTCCTGCATGGTGCTGGTGATCAACTCGTTCATCCCCTCGTCAACGGACCGACTGGTCGGTACAGTCGCTGCATGCGGACGTTCACCTCGGCCGCCGAGGTCGAAGCGGCCACCGGCGAGCACCTCGGCGAGAGCGAATGGCGAACGATCACCCAGGAGCAGGTCGACCTGTTCGCCGACGCCACCGATGACCACCAGTGGATCCACGTCGACCCGCAGCGTGCCACCGCCGGACCGTTCGGCGCCACCATCGCCCACGGCTACCTCAGCCTGTCGCTGCTCGCGGCGTTCTCGAAGGAGATCATCGCGGTCGACGGCGT